>CAYIOH010000134.1:344-9006 GCA_964364975.1 uncultured Bifidobacteriaceae bacterium | reverse complement strand
ATTTTTTTCAAAGCCCGCATGACACTGAGGCCAAGCATGTTTCCCAGCGGCTCGGCGCTGGGCGGGTGCTGGACATCCTTGTAGCGCACGGGATTGATGTCGCCGCCGCAACCCTGCACGAACAGCGCGATCACGCCCCCGCCCAGGCCTTCCTCGATCACCTTTGAGGCAAAGCCGGGAAAGTCCGCCGAGTTGCCAGTGCTGGGCGGATTCATGATGGGATGGCACGCGAAGTTGTAGAGCACGGCCAAAGGTTTGCCGTCCTCACGATCGAGCCGCAGCAGACCGATCTGTGGATCAATGGGCCCAACACCGGCCACATCTTCATCGCGCGGCATCGAGTAGGCACGCCGCATGTCCACCTCGCTTCCATCCTTCATCTTGAGCCGACGGTTCTCACTGATCCGGGCCTCGTGTCCCGTGCCCGCGCCGACCTTCACCGGGACCGTGTTCTGCCACGCCGCCTTCACGGCCTGCACCGTGAGCCGCTCGGTATCCGCGCGCACGACCCCATGACAATGACTCGCATTGATCAGCACACTCGACGGCGCGATGCCCAACTCTTTCTGCAACTGCGCCCGCACGTTTGCGAGAAAGTCATTTCCGATCCGCCCAATCTCCCCGATCGCCACGGCATCAATCGTGATCAATACTACCGTCGTGGTTTCGTTCTTCACCACCAGCGCCTTCGCATACAAAGGATCGTTTACCGGCCCCGCCGCGCGTTCCGTGATGTCCACCTTCGCGACGCCGGCGCGGAATTCGGCACCTGCCAATGAGGCCAGCGGAGCCAGCAGCAGGGCGGTGAGGGTGAGAAGGATTCGATTTCGCATAACTGTCGGACTCCGCCTGATCTTGTCTCAGGCCTCATTGAAACTGAAACGAAAACATGTCGGCGTCCTTCATGACGAAACGCAGACGCACGGTCTTGCCGGCGAAACGGGAAACGTCCGCACCGCTTTTCCAACGGATGACGCGCTCGATCTCGTTGCCGATCACCTCGACACAATCGCCCGCGGCGAAGCCGCTGATGGGTTTGCCCGCCTCATCCTGAATCTCGACGCGAATCGAGCCGGCGGCAGAGGTGGAGAAGTTGAGTTCCAGGCGGTCGCCCGTGAACTTCAGCGGCTGGGTGAGCAATTCACCGCCCGCATACGGCGCTCGAACCGAGGCAAAGCCATCGAGCCGCATCGAGTAGCGCCGCAGATGAGCGGTCGGTTGGGCATTGTCCTGGTTCATGTAGAGGGACATCTCGGTCGGGCTGGTCTGAACGATCCCGAGGGCGGGATAATTATTGCGCGAGACCCAGTGCCGCGCGCCGATGCCGGGCCGGATGAAGGAACTCAGGAACGTGCGGTCGTAAACGTTGCCGCCGCGCGTGGTCATCAGCACGGCGTCGGACACGTCCTTCTCGTAGCCTTTGGCGACTTTGAGCGCCTTCGCTTCCTCGTCACTGATGGCTTGCCGGCCGGGAAAGAATCGGGCGGCCACCGCCACGTAGAGGTGTGGCGCCCGGAAATACGAGTCGGTCTGATTCGTGTAAAGCTCCTCGACCGGCGAGGGCTGCCCGTCCGTCATTTGACTCATCAAAACGGGATCGGCCCAAGTCACGAAGTCGCTGCTTTCCGTGCGTGCGATGCGGCGGACACCTTCCCAGACGCGGAAATAGCAGACATATTTTTTCTCCGACTCCGACCAGAACGCCACGTTCTGCGAATCGAACATCCACGAAAACTTGAACGGCGCTTTTTCGGGAATGACCGCCGTCTCGCGCAGCTTGCGCCAGCGCAGGCCATCCGCCGAAACGAACGCCACCAGCCCGCTCTTGGAGATTCCGGCCAGCGCCTTGTAGCGCTGATCGGGCGGGCAGCCCGGACGCGAGTCGAGGAACGGACTGAAGTTGTGCGAGAACGGCGGATCGCCCGCGAGCACCACGTTGTTCACCTTCGTCCCACGCACTTCAAACAACCCGAGCTTCGGTTTCGTCCAGCGGAGGCCATCGTTGGATTCGGCCAGGCAGGTGACTTCGCCCGCCGTGCCGTCAACCACGTCCGCCGGCATGCCCCGGTAATAAACCCGGAACTGCGCGCCATCGCGGATCACGGTGCAATAGCCGCAATGAAATCCCTCCCACGGCTGATCGAAGCGCAACACTTCCCCCTCGTCGCGCGGCTCGTGCAGGCGCAGTTCGACGCCGCGCATCGAGTCAATCAGCAGCCGGTCCACGAACAACTCCCGCCGCGAGCCGAGGTCCACGACTTCACCATCGGCATGGAAAGGTGACAGCGAGATCGCGGCTAGCAGCAATGCCATTTGGAAATTCCAAAGATGAATCCCAAAGGGATTCCGTCTCAAAGCCCGGGGTTGCGAGGAACGAGCTACCCTGGGAAACGTGGCCGAAGGCAAACAACCCCAACGGGGTTGCGGCTCGACGGCGAAAACGTGACCCAACCCCGTTGGGGTTGAAATCCATTCGGCCCGAGACCCAGGGTAGCTCGTTCCTCGCAACCCTGGGCTAAACGACACAATCCCTTTGGGATTGCAGCGCCGCGAGTCCTTCTCCTGTTCCGCTCGACCTTTCTTTCGCGCAGAATTACCAGAAGGCATTACGCCCAAGCGCAAGCGTTTTAGAAAAGTGTGACGGAACCGTGGCCGGCTGATTTGCATGGGTCGGTAAGTATCAAAAAAACCTGCGCGTCACCATCGAATTGAGTCGGGCCAGAGGCTCCGTTACTTCACCGGCTTCAAAATTACCTGTGGCAAATCCATCACCGCCGGGCCGGGCTTGGACTTCACCTTCACCGTCAGCGTGTAGCGACCCGACCGTTCGCGCACATGGCCGCCACGCAGTGATTGGGGGCGGCGGCTGACGCTCACCGCGCCTTCATCAACCAGACTTCCGAAACGAGCGTGCCCCAACCACCCGTGTTGCGCCAGACTTTGATCTGCGGACGCGGGCCTTCCCCAACGCCGTTGGACTTCTCGAACGAGATTTTCAGATCGCCATCACGCGTGGCTTCACGGGGAATCTCAAACTCGAAAAACTTCGCCTCCGCTTCCGGCAATTCAAGCTCGCGCGCCAGGCAGTGGCCGTCGGCAAAGATGGATTCAGTTTTCTGCGGCTGGCGTATTGCGAAGCGGGGAAGAAAGGTGGGGCGCACCAAGGTGAAGCGCACCCGATACTGCGCGGCGGCGTCCAACCCGTGATACTCGAAGGTCACGCCTTGCTGGCCTTCGGCGGTGAAGGCCAGGGTGCGCTGCGATGGACGATTCACGCTCGACACGCCTTCGTCGCCGCCGTACGGCCAGCCGTGGGTGAGATGCGGCGAACGCGCCGGGTCGCCCGCGTCATCGTAGAACCCGCCTGCGCCTGCGTCTTCGTAGTGAGCGAGCAGGCGAGCGAGCTCGCGTCGGCGTTGCGGGTCGTGGGTTTCTGCCGCCGCTTGCACCTGCCGCCGGGTCCAAGTCAGCCCGACGAGGTCTTGATCGAGATTGAACAACCCCTCGCTGCGCACGCCGAACAACTGTTCGCTTTCCTTGCCCCAGCGATCCGCTTCCGCGCGCAACCGTTTCATTTCGCCGGTTTCGATTTCCTCATTCAACCGCGACTGCGCCTGAGCTATTGCCGCCTCCAGGCTCTTCGCATCACCGCGCAGTGCTTTGGCAAACAGGGCTTCGGTGTCCATTTGAATTTGGAGTTGCCGCCGCAGCCGCAGTTGCACGTATTTGTCCAGCGCGGACTTCTCCAGATGCTGTCGCCAAAGGTGGCTCTGCTCGCGTAACGGCTCCGGCATTTGCCGACCCGCCTTCCGCACGAGGCTGTAGTAGCGGTCAATCCCGACATTCGTGGCGAGCGGGGTGGAGAGATTTTCTTCCAATTGCAGGAGCGCCTCCGCCATCGTCGTCGCCGCGTCGGGGCCGAACCAGGTGCGCGTGTATTCACCAAGAGCTTCGTCCAAGGTCACGTTCGGCGACCACAGCAAGCGTTGCCACATCCACTGGTTGAATTGATCGTGGTAGCCTTCCGAGTAAACCGCATCGCCATCGCCATAACGCATCGTTTCGCGAAAGACGTGGTAGTAATGCCGGGGCCGCGCGAAAAACGTGCGCCGGTCATAAACGAGCGCGAGAGCCGGATCAGGTCGTTTGGCGTAGGTGGCGGCATCCCAGTGCGGCGGCGTGTCCCCGTTGAGGTCGGGCGCGGGATGGTAATTCACCAAGCCGTATTCCGAGTAAAGCCAATGCGTCACGTCCGTGTAGAACACGAGCGACTGGCGGGGCGGAAGCTGATGAATGATCTCGCGGAGATACCGGTCCATCGCGCCGAAAGCCGGGTAGCGAAACAAATCCATCCGATGATCCTGCCGCCGGCCCGGCTGCCACGACATGGGGTTCGAGCCAGGCCCGTAAGCGAGGGCCGTGAGCCAGGGTCGCGGCTGCTCGTTGAGGTAATCGAAGATTGCCTGATCGCCCGCGTTGTCGAGCTTTTGGTTCGTGGCAAAGATTTTCGTCTGCGGATGATGGTGATGGATGATGGCCGCTAGGTCGGCGGCCATGCGGATGTACCTTCCGCCGTAGGGCGCGCATTGGTCGCACTCGCAACCGCCGCCGTCGCCGGAATACATGCGGACGAAGTCGAACGGCTTGAAACGGCTGAACTGCGCTTCCGTCGCCTTGAGAATCGCCGCCCGCGCTTCCGGCACCGACAGGCACAGGTGGCCTTTGCGGCCAATCGCCTCCGTGGCCTCCCACTCCGGTGGACCGCTGCCGCCGTTCGGGCTGATGCTGATCAACGTCTGCAAGCCGTACGACTTGAAGAACTCGTGGTCGCGATCATCGCCCACGGCGAAGTTGTTCGCGCCGGCCAGCGCATAATCCAAAATCACCCGGCGCAACTCCGCCTCGGTCCAGTGCCGCGACTTGGTGAGTTCGGCGATTGTGTGGCCCTGACTGACCATCATGCCGCGATAGCGGAATGCGGGCGCCGTGCGCAGATCCAGGTCCGGTGGAAAGTCCACGCGCCCGTTCTTGTCGGTCATCCGGCGCAGGATTTCGCCGACGGCGTAGAGCACGCCTCGCTCCTCGACACCCGCGGCCAGCAGACGGAGTCCTCTCCCTCGCTTCGAGGCGTGCAGCAGGAATCCTTCGTCACCCGGATCGGTCTCGGTTGGCGGCTTGATTTTTTCCAAACGCAGAAGCTCAGCCAGCAACGCATGCCGGGCCGGGCAGCCTAGAAAAATCGTCAGCTTGCCATCCCGGAAGTCGCCGTCCTTCGCGTCACGGCTGAGGAGCGGCTTGAGGTTGCTCCGCTCGGCGATGCGCTCCGCCAGCAACTGCGCCATGCGACCTTCCACTTCGCTGGCCCGGTCGCCCGTGACAATCGTCACGTGGTCGAAAGCAAGTGCAGGCGGTTGCGCGCCGTAGATCATCGGCGCACAAAGACACAATCCACAAATGACACTTGTGATTCTCTTCATGGTATCTCCACGCAGTAACGGTAGTTATTGGCAATCATCCATTCTTTTTCGCTGTGTTCGCCGTAGCGGCTCAAAAAGACCACTAGGTCGCCGGTCTCGCGATCCTGGTCGAAACGGAAGTTCGCCATCTGAACGTGCGGGTCAGGGCTGTTTGCTTGGGAGCAGTTCCTGCAAGGCCAGCATCAACTTTTCGGCGGCGTAGGGCTTGGTCAGAAACTTGTGGATTCCCAGCGTCTTCAACTCGGAAGCCTTCCCGCCGGATCCCCGGCCGCTGGCGGCGATGACGTTGATCTCCGGCTCCATCTTCCTCAGGACCCGGACTAGCGCGATGCCATCCATGACCGGCATGGAAACATCCGTCAGCACCGCTCGAATTTCCCCCCGCCACTGGGCGAACAGCGCCAGAGCTTCTGTTCCATCCCGCGCCGTCAGCGCCGTGTACCCGTGCCGCTCCAGCATCTTTCGCGTCAACTCGAGAATGGGTTCCTCGTCATCCACCACCAGAATCAGTTCGCCCTGGCCGCCGGGCACGGCGACTGCCCCTGGACCCTCCTCCGCCGCGACCGACCCCGGAGCGGCGGGCAGGTAAACGGTGAACGTGCTGCCCTGGCCCGATTCGCTGTAAACCTTGACGAAGCCGCCGTGGCTCTTCGCGATGCCCAGCACCGTGGAAAGCCCCAAACCCGTGCCTTTGCCCACTTCTTTGGTGGTAAAAAAGGGGTCAAAAATCTTGTTAATGACTTCCGGCGCGATTCCGGTGCCACTGTCAGACACCTTGAGCAGCACGTAAGCTCCCGTCGCCGCCTCGAGGTTCTGGGCGGCGTAACGTTCGTCCAGCACTACGTTTTCAGCCGTCACGGTCAGGGTGCCGCCGCCGGGCATGGCGTCGCGCGCATTGAGACACAGATTCAGCAACACTTGATGAAGCTGGGTGGCGTCTCCCATCACGGTCCAGAGATCCTCAGCGGTCTGGGAGTGGATGAGGATGTTCTTGGGAAAGGTTTCCTGCGCCATCTTAACCATGTCCTTCACCAGGTGCCGGGGTTGCACGATGATCCGCTGGCCCACGGCCCCCCGGCCAAACGTGAGCAATTGTTTGATGATTTCCGCCCCGCGCTGGGCGTTCACGTGGATCATGGTCAGCATCTTCGGAATTTCTTTCGCGTCCACGGCCTTTTCGCGCATCAGTTCGGAGGCCATCAAAATCGGCGCCAGGATATTGTTCAGGTCGTGGGCGATGCCGCTGGCCAGCAGGCCCAGGCCCTCCATGCGTTGCGCCCGCAGGAATTGCGTTTCCAGCCTTTTCTTGTCGGTGATGTCGGTGTTGATCGACAGCACCGACTTTGGGTTGCCCTGCTCATCCCGCACCAGGGTCAAGCGGCTGCTCAAGATCATTTCCCGCCCATCTTTGGCGGCCATTTGGAGTTCCCCAGCCCATTCGCCCTTTTCGCGCAACTGCTCTTGGATCGCTTCGAACTCTGTTGAATCTTTGTAAACCAGTTCCGTCACTTTGCGCCCGATGATTTCTTCCGCCGTCCAACCCGACAAACGCTCGGCGGCCTTGTTCCAGTATTGGATTCGGCCCTCCAGGTCGCGGACCATGATCGCGTCCTGGGCCAGGTCCAGCAGGCTGGCTTGTTGCCGGATCAACTCATCCGCCCGCTTGCGCTCCGTGATGTCAGTGAAGAGCGCCAGGATGCATTTTTCTCCGCCCATCTCGACCAACTCCATGGACAGGAGCATGTCGCCAAGCTCGCCCGATTTCTTGCGGGCTTTTGCCTCCACGTTCTTCAACGAACCCTCCGCCTGCAGCCGCGCGACCGCTTCTTGGCGCTGTTGAGCATCGGTCCACAGCCCCAATTCCAAAGCGGTGTGCCCCATCACTTCTTCCCGCTGAAAACCAAACAACTTCAGGAAAGCGTCGTTGGCTTCGAGAAATTGCCCGTCGGACAACCGGGCGATGCTGATGCCGACCGAGAGCGCGCGAAAAGCTTTCGAGAAAAGTTCCTCCGAGTGCCGCAATGCTGCTTCCGCCCGTTTGCGCTCGGTCACGTCGAACAAGGTGGCCAGCGCGGCGGGTTGGCCTTCAAACTCCGTCGGCTTGGCGCGAAGCTCAACCCAGCGGGTTTGGCCGCTTTGGGTCAGGATCTTAAATTCATATTGGAGCGGGAGCACTTCCCCCCGGCTGCGCGCCTGGCCACGCTCACGCACCAAGGCTTGGTGGTCGGGATGGATCACCTCCCAGAAGTTCATTCTTAACAGTTCCTGCCGGCTATAGCCGGTTAACTGCTCCATCAGTTCGTTGACGTAGCGGAACGGCCCGCCTTGATGGATCAGAATAGCTGCGGGCGAGGTTTCGGCCAAACTGCGGAATCTGGTCTCGCTCTCCCGCAGCGCCGCTTCCGCCCGTTTGTGCGCGGTGATGTCGCGGCTCACTCCCACCAGCCCGGTGGTTTTGCCCTGCTCATCCCGCAAAGGCACTTTGGTGGTCAAGAGCCAGCGCGACTGGCCCGCCGCGTCCACCGTGCTTTCTTCGCGGTTGATCAACGGTTCGCCAGACCGGAGGAGGGCCTGCTCGTCGGCGTAATACTGCCCCGCTATTTCTGGCGGAAAAATGTCTCTGTCCGTTTTGCCCGCTACCTCGGGTTGGGTGGCAGCCTTGAGCAAGGCCAGATGGGCCCGATTGTTGAGGACAAAGCGGCTTTGACCATCCTTGACGAAGATATAGTCCGGCAGGTTGTCGATCAGCGTGCGCAGCAAATTCCGTTCTTGCGCCAGCGCCTGCTCCACCCGCTGGCGCTCGGTGATGTCGCGAACCGCCGTGACGATGTAGTCTCGATCAAGCCGGGCATATTTTAGACTGACTTCCACGGGGAACGTCGAACCGTCCTTCCTCCAGTGGATGCCTTCCCACATCAAGGCGCCTGATTTTCGCAGTTTCTCCACGGACCTTTGGAACGAGGATTGGTCCACGGTGTGATCAGTATCGAAGATGCTCAAAGACAACAACTCCTCACGACTGTAGCCCAGGTCCAGACACGCTTGCTCATTGATATCAAGGAACCGGCCCGTTTCCGGGTCAACCACCTCAATGGCGTCATTGGACCGATCAATCAATGAGCGGAACAGTTGGAGTCTTTCCTCGGCCCGTTTGTGATTGCGGCGAGCTTCGGCTTCGCGCAACG
>CAYIOH010000134.1:0-334 GCA_964364975.1 uncultured Bifidobacteriaceae bacterium | reverse complement strand
CGCCCGCTCCACCGCCGGGACGAACCGCTGGAGGTTGTCTTTCATGATGCAGTCATGCGCGCCGGCCTTCATGGCGGCCACGGCGGACTCCTCGCCCATGCTGCCCGAGACGAAGATGAACGGCACCTCCAGCTCTCGTTCCCGGCAAATCCTCAACGCCTCCGTTCCCGTGAATCGCGGCAGGGTGTAGCTGCTGACGATGATGTCCCATGCCCCTTTGTCCAGAGCGGCTTTCACACCTTCGGCCGTGTCCACCCGCTCAAACGTCACGTCGAAACCGGCGACCTCCAGTTCGCGCACCAGCCGCGCGGCATCTTCCGCGGAACTCTCAATA
>CAYIOH010000133.1:0-9035 GCA_964364975.1 uncultured Bifidobacteriaceae bacterium | reverse complement strand
GACATGGCGCGGGCGCGGAAGTTTTACGAAGACGTGCTCGGCCTCAAGCCCACGATGATCGTCGGCGAACCCGGCGGCATGCAGTGGACTGAATACGACATCGGCCCGGGCACGCTCTCCATCGGCTGCGGCGCGCCGGATTGGCAACCGCGCTCGGACGGATGCAGTGTGGGTCTGGAGATGGAAGACTTCGACTCCGCCATCGCCGAGTTGCGCGCGAAAGGTGTGAAGTTCAAGATGGAGCCGTTCCCCACGCCTGTCTGCAAGATGGCGTTTATTTCCGATCCCGACGGCAACACGATTTGCATCCACAAGCGACACGCGAAGTAAGTCCATGCCGGAAGAACACACCAAAGAGCCGATGGTTTTGAAGGAGGTTTCACCGACTTATGGCGTGGCTACTGACGGTGATATTGATTTGTCGTTGTTGAAAGACAGTCTGGCAAAAACGCCGTGGGAACGGATGCAGGCCAACGATGACGCGCTGAATTTTGGCGAGTCATTGCGAATGGCGATGGCGAAGCGAAATGCAAAACCTTAGCGAACTGACGCGCAGATTGATCACGGGGCAAGTCGAGTTCGTTCTAGTCGGCGGATTCGCGGCGGTGGCGCATGGTGTCACGCTGGTCACCCGGGATGTGGACATTTGCTGCCGCTTCAGCGAGGCAAATTTGATGCGGATTCAGCGGGCGTTGGCTGATTTGCATCCGGTGCATCTTTCGCGACCCGATTTGCCGCTGGCCCTGAGTCCAGAACAGTGTGCGAGCTTGCAGAATTTGTATTTGAAAACAGACCTGGGGATTCTTGACTGTCTCGGCGAAGTTCTCGGCGTGGGCAACTTTGATGAAGCCGCCCGGCACAGTGTGGAAGTGGAATTGCCTTCGGGCAAATGTCGCGTGCTCGACATTGACGCATTAATCCAGGCGAAGGAAGCGATGAATCGCGACCATGACCGGATCACAGTGAAATATTTGAAAGAGATCAAGAAGCAACAGAGCTAGAACAAATTTTCGACATGGCAATTCTCGTCAAACCCAACACCAAAGTTCTCGTCCAAGGCATCACCGGCAGCTTCGGCGTGCGGCATGCACAACTCTCGATTGATTACGGCACGCAAATCGTCGCCGGGGTCACGCCCGGCAAGGGTGGTCAAACTTTCGAGCACAATGGAAAGAAAGTTCCCATCTTCGACACCGTGGCCGACGCGGTGAAGCAAACCGGCGCGACTGCAAGCGCCGTGTTTGTGCCGCCGGCCTTCGCCGCAGACGCGATTCTGGAGGGCGTGGATGCGGGACTCGATCTTGTGGTCGCCATCACGGAGGGAATTCCCGTCAACGACATGGTCAAGGTGAAGCGCGCGATGGAGGGAAGGCATACGCGGCTCATCGGCCCGAACTGTCCCGGCATCGTCACACCCGGCGAGGGCAAGGATTCCCACGGCGGCTGCCGCATCGGCATCGCGCCCGGATACATTCACAAGAAAGGCAACATCGGCGTCGTCTCGCGCAGCGGCACGTTGACTTACGAAGCCGTGTGGCAATTGACAACTCGCGGTGTGGGCCAATCAACCTGCGTCGGCATCGGCGGCGATCCAGTGAACGGCACGTCGCATCTCGATGTGATTAAACTTTTCAACGCCGATCCCGAAACAACCGGCATCATCATGATCGGCGAAATCGGCGGCAGCGCGGAAGAAGAAGCCGCTGAATGGATCAAAGCGAATTGCAAGAAGCCGGTCGCCGGATTCATCGCGGGCACGACCGCCCCGCCCGGACGGCGCATGGGTCACGCGGGCGCGATCGTTAGCGGCGGCAAAGGCACGGCGGCGGCAAAAATCGCGGCGTTCAAAGACGCGGGCATCGGGGTGGCCGCCACACCGGCGGAAATGGCGGACACGTTATTGAAGATGATGTAGGGCGGACGTGTTGCGTGTTGCGTGTTCCGTCAAGTGGCATTGAACGCTCACAGAGTTTCTTGACGCAACACGGAACACGCAAGTCGAGCATGTCTTTGATTGATTTCATCCTGAATCTTGCCGGCCTGTTGCTGTGGCTGAACTGGCGCGCATTGCCGTTCGATCCGCTGACCAAAGCCACGCCGGCCACGCTCGTGGGCACATTGCGCCGCGCCGAACCGACGCGCGTGAAGCGCTGGCATTTCCTGGCTGCACTTGGAGCGTTGCTGGTGCTGCGCGCGGGTTTTTACCGGTTGATCGGCCCGGCGGCGGACTGGACGGGCACCGTGAATCTCATTGCCACGCGGCTGGCGTTCCGAAGCGACTCCTTCAACCTCATGCTGCTCTATTCGGTGCTCAGTTTTGGTCTGCTGTTGGGAATTTTTATTCTTTGGTTGTTGCTGCTGTCGGCGTTGGCACAGAGCAGCGGCGAGAACCAGCTTCTCTTCCGGATGGCACGCGCCCACCTGGATTTCGTCATCGGCTGGCCAGCTTGGAGAAAACTGTTGCTGCCGTTTCTGGCCGGTCTGGTTTTGTGGTTGCTGTTGTCCTGGCCGCTCGCCAGGTGGGACTTGATTCCAAGGCCGGTTTCAGAAACAAGCCGCCTGACGCAATCCGCGTTAGTGGGATTGAGCACCTACTTTGCGTTGAAATATCTGATCGTCGCGCTGCTCGCGGCGTATTTGCTCCACAATTACCTGTATTTCGGGCGGCATGTGATTTGGAACTTCGTGGACGAAACCGCACGCCGATTGCTGGGACCGCTGCGGCTGCTCCGGGTGGGAAAGGTGGATTTGGCACCCCTTGCGGGCATCGTATTGGTTTCTTTGTTCGCGCAATTCGCAGAGCACGGGGTGCGGTCGCCCATGCAATTCGATATCAACGGCAGGCCGGAGCCACCGGCTTGGGAGATTCCCGGATTGAGAGGGCTTTACGAGCGGGTATCGCACTAACGACGGGGCGGAATTGCTTCAATGCGCCGTCACTTTCGGAAGTCTCACCTCAACGGTCGTGCCCGCGCCCTTTGCGCTTTGAATGGCCAGCCGACCGCCGTGCAATTCGGTGAGCTGCCGCGCGATACTGAGGCCCAAGCCGAGGCCCTGCTGTTCGTGCAGCTTGCGGTCGAACTGCATGTAGGCGCCAACCTTGGTGATGTGCTCCGTCGAAAAACCAAGCCCGGCATCGGCGACGGTCAAGACCACGGCATTGTCGGTTTCTTCCAGTGACACGCGGACCTTCGTACCGGCGGACGAAAATCTAAACGCGTTTTGCGTCAACTCGTCCACGACTTTGCCAAGATACTCTTCGGACATCGGCACGGGCATACTGGTCAAGTTGAATTCCAGGTCGGCGGTGCGATTGGTTTGCTGGGCCTGTTTGCCGGCATGAGTCTCCACCAGGCGTGCCGGCAGCAGCGTCTGCTTGCTGCGCAGAGTGATGACGCGCTGCGAGTCGCTGCCGAGCAATTCGAGCTGGGCGTAAATCAGGAAGTTCTCCACCAAGCGTTCGAGCCGTCTGCCCGAGTCACAAATCACCTGGCCCATCTCGGCGATTTCGGCGGGCTTCAGTATTGCCGCGTCGGTCTTAAAGATTTCGCCGTAGGCGAGAATGCCGTTGAGCGGGGTGCGCAACTCGTGGGGCAGGGCCAGGCTGATGGCATCGCGCAGATCGGCCAACCGCCGTTCGGATTCTTCGCGAAGCATTTGCGCCTTCTTGAGCCGCGCCTCCACTGCTGCGTAGAGCGCGTCAATCGTGAACGGCTTGGGCAAATAATCGTCCGCGCCCAGTTCCATGCCGTGGCGCATACCGGCGTTGTCGGCGAGGCCGGTCATGAGAATGAAGGGGATGGCGGCGGTGGCCGGCTCGCTACGCAGCGACGAGAGGGTGAGGTAGCCGTCCACCTTTTCCATGTTCACGTCGCAGAGGATGAGGTCGGGCAATTCCTTGCGCGCCTTGTCGATGCCCACGGCCCCGTTCTCAGCCTGGACGATGGTGTAGCCGCGCTGGCGCAGAGCCAGTTGCACCATCTCGCGCAACCACTCTTCGTCATCAATGACCAGGATTTTTTTCACGCAAACGCAATTCCAACCACGGGACTTTTATCGGAAAACCCAAACGTGTCAACCCGCGCTTTCGCAGGTTTCATACCGCGATGGGCTTGGATAAGAGAAAACTTCGGCAATGGGCCACCCGCAATTTTCGAGTGAAACTGAATTGAAGATCCATCGCGCTGGGCGTCGAATCGTTCAGTGCGCCTTCGCCGCCTTGCGCTGATCCAGCGGCACGTAGTGATTGAGCGTCGGTCCGGTGTAAATCTGGCGGGGACGATAAATCCGAACTTTGGGATCTTCGGCGATTTCCTTGTAATTGGCGATCCAGCCCGGCATGCGGCCAATGGCGAAAACCACGGTGAACATCTCCACCGGAATCCCGATGGCGCGCATGATAATGCCGCTGTAAAAGTCCACGTTCGGATACAGCTTGCGCTCGACGAAATAGGCATCGTTGAGCGCGGCTTCCTCCAGTCGCTTGGCGATGGCGAGCAGCGGATCGTCAATGTGCAGCACCTTCAGCAATTCATCACAGCTCCGTTTGATGATGGTGGCGCGCGGATCGAAATTCTTGTAAACGCGATGGCCGAAACCCATGAGCCGCTTCCCGCTCGTCTTGTCCTTGGCGGCAACGATGAATTTTGAGCCGTCGTCGCCTGACCGGTGAATGTCTTCGAGCATTTCGATGACCGCCTGATTGGCCCCGCCGTGCAACGGCCCCCACAACGCGCAGACGCCCGCGGCGGCGCTCGCATACATGTTCGCCTGGCTGGAAGCCACCATGCGCACCGTGGACGTGGAGCAGTTCTGCTCGTGGTCGGCATGCAGCAGGAAAATCAAGTCCAGCGCCCGGACCACTTCCGGCTTGAGCTCGTAATCTTCGTAAGGGTTGGAAAACAGCATGTGCAGAAAGTTCGCAGTGTACTTGTAGGCCGTTTTGGGATAAATGATAGGTCGCCCGCAGGATTTGCGGTAGGAAAATGCCGCAATCGTCCGCACCTGTGAAATCAGCCGCGCGGCGTTCAGGTCGAACTGCCCGGCATTCCCACCTTTCATCAAACTCGGATCGAAGCAACTAATGGCGTTGATCATCGCGGAGAGAATCGCCATGGGATGCGAACTCAAGGGAAACCCCTCGAAGTGATACTTCATGTCCTCATGCAGATTTTGATTGGCCGTGAGCAGGTCGGAAAATTTCTTCAACTCCTCCCGCATCGGCAAATGGCCGTAGATGAGCAGGAACGCCGTCTCAATGAAGGTGGATTTCTCCGCCAGTTCCTCAATTGGGATGCCGCGGTAGCGCAAAATCCCCCGCTCGCCGTCAATGAACGTGATCTGGCTCTGACACGACCCGGTGTTGCTGTAGCCGTCGTCCAGTGTGATGTAACCGGAAGCGCTACGCAGGTTGGAGACGTCAATCGCCTTCTCGTTTTCCGTGCCCTCAACCACGGGGAGCGTATAAGACTTCCCGTCCAGTTCTAATTTGGCCTCTTTACTCATGTGCGACGCGTGCTAGTGATTCAAACATGGGGCATAGTTTGCGAACTAGAAAAAAATTGGCAAGTGAGGAAACATCCAAAACCGAAAATTGTTACCCCATGGCGGCGGACCAACTGCCGGAGACGCACCCTCAGCCGAACCGCCGCATTCGCCAGTGGTCATACGTCAGCCGTTGCGCGCTCGTCATTATTGCAAAATCCGGCGAGCCATCGTTTCGCTTCGGCCAATCGGCACCGGGTGATGAGCGGTCGCCACACTCCCTAACCGTTGCCACTGTGCGCGCTTGCGTCAGCGGATTGTTCCGGACGTCCCCGGCCGCACGCCGGCCCGAGCTTCCGTCGTAACTCATTGCTTGATCCGTCAGCTTCAAATCCTCGTCGAGTGCCCGATGCGGCTTGATGCCCTTGCCCTGCAAGACTCCGTGGTAGGCGCGCACGGCTTCTTCCGGCGAAATTTTGCCATCGGTGATGAACCGCAGCATTTCGATAAAGGCGAGCTGATGTTCGGCGTTGTTGATCTTGCGGCCAAACAGCGCCACCCGCGCGCCGTATTTTTGCGCGTCGTGGATCAACTTGAACGCATCATATGTCGTCCCCGCGCTGCCGCCGAGGATACCCACGACGAGGTTGGGATCGTATTGCGCCAGTTCCTCCATCGCCTTCGGCCCGTGATAAACGATCTTCAGGAAAATCGGCCGCCCTGATTCCGGCACGCCCGCCAACGTGCGCAGGATGTTGTCGTTGATGAACTCGCCCAGCTTTTCGGGCGCGATACCGCTGTCCACGTTTGGATCGAAGACTTCGAGGAAGTGCCGGAAATTCTTCCGCTCCGCTTCTTCACGAAACTCTTTGTACCACAGCAATGCCTCGCGGTCCTGTTCTAGATCGTTGACGTAGGTAATCGAGTAAAGACCGAGATTCGCGCCGGGAAAATCATTCTTTCCATCGCGATCACACTCGACCTCGCCGCATTGAATGTGATCAATGCTCGTCGACCGAAACGGTTGCGATGGTTCGCGCGTGTAACAACCGTGGCGCACCGCCCACACGTCGGTCGTGTCGTTCGCGCGTGCGGCGGGCGTGACGTGGGAATTCTTGAAAAGACCTTCCTTGATCGTGAGTTGCTCATTCACGTAGGCGGACATCAGCATGATGTCAATTAAACCCTGATGCGTAACCTCGCGAATGATGTCGAGAAACTCCGGCAGGTTGCGGTAGCCGAACTCGTCGCGTGTCCAGACTTCGGGCGAGAATCGCGCCGGCTTTGCGCCGCTCCGTGCGAGATAACCGCGCGGCCCCGGTGCGCGCACGCCGAACGCCATGTCGGCGTCCTTCGCGTCTGCGATGATGAACGCACGCGAGGCGCGGTTGGCTTTAACTTCAGCGAGTTTGGCGTCGAGAGATTTCATGAAACAACCACGAATGAACACGAATAAACACGAATTAGAGAACGATGCGTTCCCATTCCAGCTTCGGGTTCTTGAAATTCAAAATCACGCCGACCCGCAGTTTCGAGATCTTGAGATAGTTCAGCATTTTGCCACGTTCCACGTCTGTTATCCGATCAATCATTTTCGTATCCACAACGACCGCATCGAAGGCAATCAAATCGGGGACGAATAATCCGACTTTGTGGCCTTTATAGAACACGTCGTAATTCGGCTGTTGCTTGAATGGAATCTTCCGAATACCGAACTCGACGACGAGCGCATTCTCATACGGCTTCTCATGCAAACCGTGACCAATTCCGTTAAGAACCTCGATGGCTGAACCCACGATCTGATACACCTCTTCCTTCAGCAGCAGACTGTTTTCTTGATTCGTGTTCATTCGTGTTCATTCGTGGTTCACTTCATCTGTGACATGATCTGATCCGTGATGGCCTGCACCGCCGCTTCCGCTTCCGGGTCAAAGCCGGTCGTGGGCGACTCCTTTGGCGGCACGGCGCAGGTCACACCCGGTCGCCATTGGTCGTTGTCGCAAAGTTCGCACTCCTTCAAACCGTGACGCGGGTCGGGAATGCCGAGACTCTGTTTGATCTTGAGCAAATCCTGGAGCTGCGGCGCGGTCATCGTCTTTGGCGGCACCCCCAACTGCGCGGTGACCAGCATCGTGCGGCAGTACGCCTCCAAAATCTCCATCTTGAAGTAGGCGTCCTCAACGTTGTTGTGACTCCACGTAACGACGCCGTGGTTAGCCATCAGAATTGTGTTGTGCTTGTCCACCAAGTCGGCGACGAGCTGGCCCATCTCTGGCGTGCCCGGCGTGCGATACGGCGCGACCGCCACGCTCGCAAAAACTTCATACTCTGGAATCATGCACGTCGGCGGCGCAAGTCCCGCCACCGCGAAGCCAGTGCTGTAAGGCGGATGACAATGACACGTGGCGACGGCTTTCGGTTGCCGCTTCATGATCTGCAAATGCATCAGAATTTCACTCGTGCGCTTTTTGGTGCCGCAAAGCTGGTTGCCCTCAAAATCCACGAGGCACATACCCTCCGGCTTCATGAAACCCTTGCTCACCAACGTCGGTGTGCAAAGCGCGATGTCCTCACCGACCTTGATCGCGATATTTCCGCCGTTGCCGTCCACGTAAGCGCGACCCCACAACCGCCGTCCGATTTCACAAATTTGCTCCTTAAGATTCAGCGCGTAGGGCGAGTTGAAAAATGCCTCCAACTCAGCTTTAGAGGACTTTGATGTCAACGGCTTGGCTGGCGGCGCAGCTTTGCCACCGGTGGACGCGTTTGCGTTCCGACCCTTTCCTCCACCGTTTGTTTCCAGCTCGATCAGATAATCGCGCGCTGACGGTGTGACAATTGCCTCGGTCGGCAGGTTGCGAACGTCCTGGCCCTGCCGCACCATTTCTTCCAAATCCCGAACGCTGATGACGTTTTTCATTTTGACGGCGAGTAAAATATTTCGTCCACGAGCGCGGTGTTGATGGCGTCCACTGGCGTGGGTTGCGCGAACGGTTGCGCCGCCTCGCGCCCTTCGACGTAACCAATCACCTGCTTTACGTTGCCACCGATGCTGTCGTAAACCACCAAACTCGGATCTTTGCCGAAACTGACCGGCGCATCCAACCCGCGCTCGTATTGCTCGCGCGCGAACGGGCTGACAATGAGAAACCGCCCGCCATGCAACGCCGGAACGCTGCGGTTCAAAGTTACACGACCGATGACGGTGCCCAATTTCATACGCGAATCCCCGGTTCATGTTCATCCACCACACCAATCACCAGCCAGCGCACCGGACTTTTCTCATCGTTCACCGCACGCCGCGCCGCCGCCCCATCCGACGAAATCACCACTTCCTGATGCATTCCCGCACCGTGCGAATCAATCGCCACCTGCGGCGAACCTTCGGGCCGACCGTCCTTGTCAATCGGCTGGCAAATGACGAGCCGCCACCCTTCCAAGCTCGGATGCTTGCGGGTCGCCACCACATTGCCTTCGACTCTGGCCAGCAACATAAAATCAAACCACGAATGAACACCAATGGACACGAATGACTGTGGTAGGGCGCGTCA
>CAYIOH010000132.1:3916-9035 GCA_964364975.1 uncultured Bifidobacteriaceae bacterium | reverse complement strand
CCGGCACGGAACTTTACGAACAGGCCAGGCTCAACGGCTGGTTCACCAAGAAAGACAAGACCGACCTCGTGGAGACGGACGGCTTCCAGCAAAGTTCGCTCGCCTATCCCGGCCTGAGCAAAGACGAAATCTTCGAGAGCGTCGAACGCTTCTACCACCGCTACTACCTGCGCCCGAAACCGATTATCCGCATCATCAAAACCATGCTGGAAGACAAAGACGTCTGCGTCCGCCGCCTGCGCGAAGGCTTCGAATTCTTCAAGAGCCTGAAACAACGGCGGAGTGATTTAGCAGCGGCGCAAACAGTGACGGCATAAGTTCAGCGTGGTTTGTCCCGCAAGACGAAGTCAAACAACTCCGACTCAGCCGCCTTCGACTGGGCGTGTTGTTGAACCCACTCCGCCAGATTGGAGATTTCTGGAAGTTCGTTTGAGGGCAACGCCGTCGCGCCAAGTTTGAGCAGTTCCTTGTTCCCGCGCGGCACGCCCTCGCTGTCGCGCACCAGCACCGGACACCAGTTCGCTTTCAACGCTTCGACTGCGCCCGCCCAAGTGCCGCCCGTTTGATGGTCGCTGCTCACCACGACGGCGAAGTCGGCCAGGCCGTAAATCAACTTGTTACGTCCCATCGCGGCGCCGACCGAAAAGCCGGCGGTGGGTGCATAGGGCGTAATGAGCGCGAGGCGCTCGTCAAGAAGAAGCTGGCGCACGTCGGACTTGCGGATGGTTGCTTCGAGACTGTCGGCAAGTATGCCGAGTGCTACGCCATCAGCTTCGAGCGCGCCGTCCATCGCAATGCGGTCCGTTCCGCGCGCGCCGCCGGAGACAACGGCCAGTCTCGATGATACCGCTTTGCGTCCAACTTCCTTCGCGAAAGCCGCGCCCGCTTCATCAATGTTGCGCGAGCCGATCACGGCAATTCCAGCGCGACGCAAGAGATGAATCTCTCCCGCGCCGAAAAGCACCGTGGGCGCCTGATGCTTCAATGTGTCGCGCAGTTTCGCCGGGTAATGGTCGTCCATGCGCGCCACAACCCACATCCCGCGCGAGAAAAGATTTTCCAATTCCAGCGCCACCCGCCCGGCGCGGTCGAGCAGGCGCACGATGCGCTCGGCCTCGTCGGGCGCAACGGCGAGTTCGCGTGTGAGTTCCTCAGCGTTCTGACCGTGCAGCGCCGCAGGCCGCTTGAACGACGAGGCGGCGATTTTTTTGGCGAGTTGATTCCACTCGGCGAGCTTGAAGGGGACGATTCCCTCAGCCTCAGCGTTGTCCGGCAGGCCAAAGGCCGAGCAAAGCGCCAGCAGCGCTTGCCCGTCGTCGTTCAAGTAATCGTGCATGCTAATCAGCTTCCGCGCGGCGAAGCTTTGGCCAGCGCAAACGGATAGACCGGCCCGCTGCCGTGTTGCCGCAACATTACCGCAAGCAAGGTCAGCGTCCATCCCGAATCCACTACATCATCCACGAGCAGCACGGGGCTGGACGGAATCGCGCCGGGATTGACGTGGCCGACCAATCGCTCGGCGCGCCAGACCGCTTGTGGAACGACGCCGGACGGTTTTTCGCGGGCGACATCGAATGCGCCGAGCAGATTGTGCAGTTGCAACGCGCTGCTTTGCATTTCTTTTTGCGGATGATTCTCCCGGCGTTTGTGAATGACCGGCAGGAACGGCAAGCCAAGCTTTTCCGCGAGGCGACGCGCGAAATCCGAGATCAGCACCGGATGTTTGAGTGATGGAACGACTGTCACCCACTCCGGCGGCGGACCGGGTTTCCACTTCTCGCGAATCAAACGCGCCGCCGCTTCCACGAGCGCGTCACTGAACAGCCCGGTTTCATACTTGCCGCGGGCCACTTCGCCGCCCCAGCCAGCATCGCCGTAAATGCACAACGCCCGACCCTCCGCAGCACAAAGAGTTGCGGGAATGATTGTTTTGGGCCGGCGGCTGTCTTCGTAACACTCGACGGCTTTTGGCAACGCTTTTTGAAGGTCATCGAGCGCAGGTTTGGGCCAGCGCTCGCGTGGCTTCAAGACCAACGCATCGGCGCGAAGAAATCCGACGGCGCACTGAACCAGTTCGGGTGGCGGCGGCCGGCGCGTAATCTGACCGGCGCAGTTCATGCACTTGCCGCAGCGCGCCGGCGATGGGTCGTCCAGCGCGTGGGCGAGGAATTCCATTAAGCAGCCAGTGTGGTTGACGTAGCGGCGCATTTCCTCCAATTCGGCGCGGCGCAGTTTCGTCACTTGCTCGGCGCGCAGCACGTCAGGCGTCCAGCGATTCGCGGTGCGCAACCATTTCGTTTTCTCGTGCGCCACCGCGCCGTCCACCTCCAGCAGTTTCAGAGCTTTTTCAATAACGGCGCGCGGTTGATTCAACTCCGCGCCAAGTTCTTCCATCGTGAGTCCGGTGTTGCGTTCAAGCAAGTGGAGCATTTCTTCCATGGTTTCCGCGGGCGGGAACGCGGTGCGAATGAAGTAATCCGAAATTTCGTCGTCCTCGCGTCCGCTCAACAGAATGCCGAAAGCCGAATCCACCGCGCGACCCGCGCGGCCCACTTGCTGATAATACGCGACCACCGAGCCGGGACGCTGGAAATGGATGACGAAGCCAAGGTCCGGTTTGTCGAATCCCATGCCGAGCGCAACGGTGGCGACGAGTGCCTTGAGCTGGTTGTCGAGCAATGCTTGTTCCGCAGCAATGCGTTCGCCTGCTTGAAGGTCGGCGTGATAAGCGCGGGCGGCAATGCCTTGTTTCGCAAGCCACGCCGCGACTCGCCGCGAATCCTGTACGGTGAGTGTGTAAATGATTCCGCTGCCGGGCAATTGCGGGAGAAAGTGCGCCAGCCATGCCAAACGCTCTGCTTGGTCGTCGAGGCGAATGTTAAACAATTTCAACGACGGGCGAATCAACGGGCCGCGCACGACCTCCAGATTTGGAATCTGCGTCTGCACGTCCTGTACGACCCGGTTATTCGCGGTGGCCGTGGTGCAAATCGCCGGTACGCTCACTGGCAACAACCGCATCACGCGCACGATGCGGCGGTAGTCAGGCCGAAAATCGTGTCCCCAATCCGAAATGCAATGCGCCTCATCCACGACGAACAGGCCGATGTGTCCTTGGAACAACGGCAAAAGCCTTTGCATGAACTCGGGATTGCCCAGCCGTTCCGGCGCTATCATCAGCAAGTCCACCTGATTGGCGCGAAGCGCGGTTTCGACTTCTTGCCACTCATCGAGGTTCTGGCTGTGAATGGCGGCGGCGCGCAGGCCGATTCTTTCGGTGGCGAGCAGTTGGTTGCGCATGAGCGCCAGCAGCGGGCTGACGAGCAGTGTCGGCCCAGCGCCGCCATCGCGCAGAATTTTCGTCGCAAGAAAATAAACGATGCTCTTGCCCCAGCCAGTGCGTTGAACGACCAGCACGCGCCGCCGTCGGTTGGCCGCAAAGTCAATGGCTTCCCATTGGCCGTCACGAAAGTCCGCCTCGCCGCCGAGCATCTGTTTTAAGAGCGCACACGCTTGGGCTTGATCCATGATGGGTGAAGATGGTTGCTCCTCACCGGTTTGGGAAGTCGCAATGCGTGATCAGCGTGGTCGCTTGGCTTTGTGGCAATTACTCCTTACTTCGGCCATGCGGTTAGAAGGTTGAGTGTTGATGGAGTTTGAAAACCGTGCGCCGACCTCACTGCGTCCGGCTTCGTCGCGGCCAGCGCGGCGGGATCAGCCAGAGGCTCATCACCACAGCCAGAAAGAAGGCAACATAGGCAATCGTGAAGACGCGTTCGCTCAAGTCGAAGTAAATCAGCCGGTGAAGCCAGTGCTGGATGAAGGACCCGGCGTAGCGCTGCTGGCCGCCCGCCAGCAACCGCAACCGGTCCTCCCACGTGGTCAGCGGACAGACAAATTCCGACAGTGATTCCGCGGCAACCACGCCGATGGCCGCGAGGTGTGCCGCGCGAAACCAGAAGTTCCGCACGAACGCCCAGTCCCGAAACCGGCCAAGCCAGATCAGCACCAACCCAACGACAACAAACGCGACGAAGGCGGCGTGAACCACCAACACCACATCAGCCAGCGCGAGGCAGAGCCACTGAATGAGTGTCATCACCCGACGATGCCGCAACCCGCGCCGGTTGACAACACGTCCGCGAACATCGGTCGGCTTGCCTTTCCTCCAAGGCGGGGACAACTTTCTCACCAAGACGCAATGTGAATTGATGGTTTCGCCATGAACGTTCGCTTCCCATCGCGCGAGGTTGTGCCGGCGGAGTTGCACGGCGGCGGACGATTTGTGCTGTCGCGCAGGGATTTCGTGCCGGCTTACCTGAAGACGTTTGAGGAGGGGACCTTGCGTAAGCGGGCGGAGCAGGCGGTCGAAGTGTTGCGGTCGTGCCAAGTGTGCCCGCGCGACTGCCAGATTGACCGGTTCAACAACAAGGTCGGCGTGTGCCAGAGCGGTCGGCACGCGCGGGTAGCCAGCGCGTTTCCGCACTTCGGCGAGGAGAATTGCCTGCGCGGATGGGAAGGGTCGGGCACGATCTTCTTCAGTTGGTGCAATCTGCGGTGCGTGTTCTGTCAGAACTTCGACATCAGCCAGCGTGGTGACGGCACGGAGGTCACGCCGGAAGAACTCGCGCGCCTGATGCTCGGTTTGCAGGCGACCGGCTGCCACAACCTCAACTTCGTCACGCCGGAGCACGTCGTGCCGCAAATTCTCGAGGCCCTCGTGCTGGCGATCGAGGGCGGCCTGCGGCTGCCACTCGTCTATAACACTTCGGCTTACGACAGTCTGGAAAGCATCCGGCTCATGGATGGCGTGGTGGACATTTACATGCCGGACTTCAAGCTTTGGAACGCGGAGCATTGTGCAAAATATCTCGTCGCCCGCGATTACGCGGACGCCGCACGTGCAGTCATCGCGGCGATGCATGAACAGGTCGGTGAATTGAAAGTGGACGAGGACGGCCTGGCGTTGCGCGGCGTGTTAGTTCGGCATCTCGTCATGCCCGGTTTGCTAGACGACACTCGTGAAATCATGCGCTGGCTGGCCGCCGAATGTTCCCACGACACTTATGTCAACATCATGGATCAGTATCGCCCGGCTTACAAAGCGGAGACCGAATCA
>CAYIOH010000132.1:0-3816 GCA_964364975.1 uncultured Bifidobacteriaceae bacterium | reverse complement strand
GGGGATGGTTGCAGAAAAGCCGATCGGCCCAAACCTACACCCCTCTCGCTCGTCGGATGGGCGAGAGGGGACTGTAATCCTACGCTATCTGAGCTTGTCCAGCGGTTACTTCTGTTTCTCGTCGCTGCGGGCCTGCCACTTGGCGAGTTGGTTTGAGGCGAAATCGCGTCCACCCAAACCGAATGCAATGGCCGCCGCCGCGGCCAGACCACAGACCAGTGCGCCGAAGGCGAGATTGACGATTGAATCTGCCACCCCAGTGGCGCGCAAGGCCATGGCACCGACCAGAATGATGATCGCGACCCGCGAGATCCAGGCCAAAAGCCGGGCGCGTGGGGAATCGCTCGCTTGAAGCGCGTTGAACACCACGTTGGCCAGCATCAAGCCCAAACCGAAGAGCAACACGCCCAGCAACACCTTCCCGGCAAACTCGAGAAATTGCTGCACGATGCCGGCAATGCGCCCGTAATCCAGCGTCTCGGCCGCGGCAATCGTCGCCACCAGCATGATGCCGATGATCAGCAACGTCCCCACGACCGCTGCCGGTGCGGACCGGCCTTCCTGAACTTTTTTGGAAAGACCCATTTTAACCAAAACTTGGTTGAACCCCAGTCCGCTCAGCAGGTTTTCCACGAAGCCGGCGAGTACGCGACCAACAAACCACGCGACCAACAAGATCAGGGCTGCCGCCAGAATTTGCGGCACTTTGACCAGCACAACTTGGAGCATATCGCTGGCGGGGCGTGTGATTGCCTCCATCTGCAACTGGTCCAAGGCTGCGATCAACACGGGCACCAAAATGACGATGTACAACACCAATCCGCCAATTTCGGAAAATCGCCGCGCCCCCAGCGCCTTGGCAAATCCCCATCGTTCGGCCAAGCGATCCGTCCCGGCACTGGCCAGCAGGCTGGCGGCAAGTTTCTGGACGATCCGCGCCACAAACCAACCCACGAGCAACGTCACCGCCGCCCCGATCAAATTCGGCAGGAAGGCGAAGAACTTGTCCATCATGGCGTTGACCGGCTCCAGCAGCGCATTAATCTGCAGCGCCCCCAGTACCGCTGGCAAAAATGCCACCAACACAATCCAATGCACAGTTTCGGCGATGGGCTTGCTTACGGATTCAACCGGCCGACCGCCTTGTGCCGTAACGCTTCCCAACCGCTTGTCCAGGTCCACGGCCATGAGCGCCACCAGCAGCAGTCGGCGCACGACCACTGCCACCAGCCAGGCGACCAAGACAAGAAGGAGGCCCGCCACCAGGTGGGGAAGATATTGCGTGAAGTTTTCCACCAGTCTTTGCAGCGGCTCGGTGATTGCGGTCAGCGCGAGCGTTTGGAAGAACGCAACGAGCACCAGCAGCATGATCAGCCAGAATACGGCCGTGCCGGCCCATTTTTCAATCGGGACAGGTTTGCCGTCGGTACCGGCGATCCAGTTGGCGAGTTTGTTGTCAATCGCGGTCCGGTCGAGGAGCTTGCGCACCAGGGCGGACACAAGCAGAGCGATGACCCAGCCGACCACCAGCACCGCCAGGGCGGCGAGCAGGTTGGGCGTGTAGTTAGTGAACTCTTCAACGAGGTTGTTCCAGATTTCGTTCATAAGCGTGTTTGGCTTTTCTAGTACCGTTTGGACCGGTACGGGTGAACTTTGGTTGAGGCTAGACTCACAAAGAATAATTCCACGCTGAATTTCTGGCAAGCTCAGACTCCGACAAAATTGGGAAAGGCTGGGTAGATCGTGACCCCCCTGTGGTGAAGATCAAAGTGTTGAGCACTCGACGCAGTGCCGGTTCAGGACGAGGTCGGGCGGCATAGGCCCGGAGCGCGGACATGGCTGTCCGCGCTCCTCTCACACCACCGTCAGCAGCCCGTCAAAGATGGTCAGGCTGACGACTTCCGTCCGCGCGACATGCGGGCCGTGGCGGACGCCTTTGGGCGCGTGGAACAGCGTGCCGACCTCGTAGGTCACGTCGGATTCCTCCCATTCGCCGGAGAGCACGTAAGCCCATTCGTTGGCGTCCGGATGCGTGTGGGCCGGGATCCTGCAGCCGGCCTTGAATTTGCGCAGCACCACGACGCCTCCGGTGGTTTCGTTCTTGTGCAACACCATCAACTCGACGCCTTCATACGGGCCAGGCTGCCACTTCTTGTCTTTGGTCAATGCGACGTAGGGAAACATGGATTCATCGAAGCGCATTGCGCCGGATTTGCAAGTGCAACCTGCGCCGGCCCGCACCATTCACGCCGCTGCGGGTGGATCAGGCAAACCGATTCGCATGTTTCCAACGACGATTGCGCCGTCTTCGATCACGAGATTTTCCGCCCGCAAATCGCCAAACATTCGCGCGGTGGATTTCAGCACGATGGTGCGCTCCGCGTCGAGGTTGGCGACCAGTTCGCCGGCGATTTCCGCCGAGCCGACCCGGATCGGTTCTTTCCAGCGGAAATGGTTTTCCGCAGGAATCATCAAGCGACCGGCCTTGAAACTGCCTTTGAACTCCGCCGTCGAGTAAAGTGTCAGTGACCCTTCGGCAATAAGCTTGCCGAGAAATCGTCCTTTGATGACCGCATCGCCCACGACAGCTTCGGTGTTGAAGACGTAACCCTTGGGTTCAACGACGAACGCGCCTTTGGTTTTGAAGTTCTTGGAGACGGCGTTGGCGATGTGGTAATCCTTGAGGTCTACGTAGCGACCGCACCGTTTGCACATGGTGGACTCGGCACTGACGACCACCTCCAGTTCCGCGCCGCAATCGAAGCAGCTAACCCGTCTCCGTTCCGGCGCGCGTTCGACTGCTTTTGGTGCCGGGTTAAGGACTTCCTGAACGTGAAAATGCCTGCGGCACTTTTTGCACACCGTCGAGAAGGCGGTGCGCGGTTCGGCCTGGTGGTGTCCGCAGTGCGGGCAGGCCACCAGGACTTTGTCCGGCGCGCTGGCTGGCATTCAACGTGAACAGGAGAGCGGCGCGGGATCAACGTACGGGCGGTTTGACCAGCTCGGGCGTTTTGGGTGCTTCGCCCGGACGCGACGGCGTGGCGGTGGGGGAAACCTTGTTTGGATTCACCTCGGTCTTGCCGACGAAGGTTATACCTTCTTCGATGGTCAGTTTGGTGGCGCGAATGTCGCCGAACAGCTCGGTCTTCGCTTTGATGTCAATCTTCTCCTTGGCGGTGATGTTGCCGGTGATTTTGCCGCGCACCACCACCGACTGGGCATTGATGTTGCCGTTGACCACCGCGCTATCGCCGAGGTTGAGGACGCCGTCGGTCTGGATTTCGCCGTCCAATTTGCCGTCGAACGTAAGCTCGCCGGAAAACTTGAGGTTGCCTTTAATCTCGACGTCCGAGGCCAAAGTATTCTTCGCTGTGCTTCCTGTTGTGTTCATAGTGTCATTCATTGTTGATTTCGTTGAGTCATTAAACCGCTAAATCAAGAACATACAAGCGTCAAAAAATAATTCTGTAGAAAAACCACACGACACGAGCGTCGAAACTGCTTGCGGTCGCGCTTAATCAAGGCATAGTAAAAGTCCGTTGGTTTGTTTGGCTTGTCACCTGGCAAGATCAAGCGGTAGTGGTTCGGGAGTTTCTCGAACTTCCGCAAGCGAGGCGCCGGGTCAGTCACCCGGGCGGTTTCAGGATGGTTGGAAGTAATGCCTGATTATACCGGGGGATAAGTTTCAATCTGCTGCGGTCTATATTTTGTTGGCCAATTGCTTGCAATAAGCATTTTGTGGGTTGGTAGCTCAGTCGGTAGAGCAGCGGCCTTTTAAGCCGTTGGTCCCGGGTTCGAGTCCCGGCCAACCCACCA
>CAYIOH010000131.1:0-9052 GCA_964364975.1 uncultured Bifidobacteriaceae bacterium | reverse complement strand
TGACACCGGATGAAATCGCGCTGGAACGCCGCGCGCGCGCCCTCGAAAAGGAGGCGAAGAAATTGCAGGAGGAAGTCACCCGCACCGGTCTGGGGGCGGACTTGAAACCCGTGCCCACTCCCACGGTCACGGACTTGAGCGTGCCGCAAGCCAGGGCCACGCGTCTTAAAAAACCCGCGCCACCCGAATCGCCGAAAGAACCGGCATCCACCGAACCCGCCAAACGGGAGGAAGCTATTTCACCGCGCGACCTCGGCGCGGCCAGCACAGCGGACGTGCTCGGCGACCAATCCGACGCGCCGGCAAATGCTGACGAGCCGAAGCTTGAAGAGAACGCCGCGGCCAAGGAGGAGACTGACGAAAAGCCCGCCGAGCCGAGACCCGAAGCCGAGATCAAAATCACCGGCCTCACGCGACCAAAGCCGCGCCGGCCCAAGCCCATCACCGTGGCCGCCACGCCGCTCATCGGCAATTATCAGTTGCCGTCGCTGGATTTTCTTCAGCACGCGGACATGGCGGTAAAACCCACGGAATCGAAAGAGGAATTGATGGCCAACGCGCGGTTGATGCAGCAAACCCTCGCGCAATTCGACATCGAAGTTTCCCTAGGCGACATCACCAAAGGCCCGACCATCACGCGCTACGAGTTGCATCCCGCGCCGGGCGTAAAGCTGGAAAAAATTCAGGCGTTGAACAACAACCTCGCCGCCGCGCTCAAGGCCGAGCGCATCCACATCCTCGCACCTGTGCCCGGCAAAAGCTCCGTGGGCATCGAAGTGCCGAATCCCTCGAAAAGCACGGTCATCATGCGCGATTTGTTCGAGTCGGACGAGTGGCGCAACAGCAAGGCGAAAATCCCCATCGCGCTGGGCAAGGACGTTTACGGACATCCCATCGTGGCCGACCTGGCGGACATGCCGCATCTGTTGCTGGCGGGCAGCACCGGCGCGGGCAAATCGGTTTGCATCAACGCCATCATCACCTCGCTGCTGTTCCGGTTTTCACCGGACCAGCTTCGCTTCGTGATGATTGATCCCAAGGTCGTCGAGTTGCAGCAATACAACTTGTTGCCGCACCTCGTCGTGCCCGTCGTCACCGACCCCAAGAAAGTCATCCTCGCGCTGCGTTGGGTCGTGAACGAGATGGAAACGCGCTACCAGATTTTTGCGCGCGTGGGCGTGCGCAACATCGCGTCGTTCAACGCGCGGTCGAAAAACAAACCGCTGCCGGAGACGGAACTGGAATTGCCGCTCGTGGCCAAAAAGGAAAAAGTCGAGCCGGGCGCGGACGGTTTCGCGGTCGAGGTGGACGAGCAAATCGTCGTGCCGCGCGACGACGACATCGTCATTCCCGAAAAACTCAGTTACATCGTCGTCATCATTGACGAGCTGGCGGACCTGATGCTGGTCGCGCCCGCCGACGTGGAAATGGCCATCGCGCGCATCACGCAAATGGCGCGCGCGGCGGGCATCCACTGCATCGTCGCCACCCAGCGGCCAAGCGTGGACGTCATCACCGGCGTCATCAAGGCCAACATCACCGCGCGCATCGCCTTCCAATGCGCGTCGCGCGTGGACTCGCGGACGATTCTCGACGCGATGGGCGCCGACAAACTTTTGGGCAAGGGCGACATGTTGTATCTGCAGCCCGGCTCGTCGAAATTGATTCGCGCCCAGGGCGCGCTTATTACCGACCACGAGATTCAAACCATCGTGGACTTCATTGCCAAGCAGGCGAAGCCGAGTTACGAAATGGAAATCCACCAACAACTCTCCCGGCCGGCCAACGGCTTCGAGAACGAAAGCGGCATTGACGAGGACGAAGAGATTATTCAGCAGTGCATCGAAGTGATCCGCAGCGAGCAGAAGGCCAGCGTGTCGTTGTTGCAACGGCGGCTGCGCCTCGGCTACGGACGGGCGGCCCGGATCATGGACGAGTTGGAGAATCGCGGCATCGTCGGCCCGGGCAAAGGCGCCGAGCCGCGGGACATCTTGATTGATCTGGACGCGGGGCAGCCGGATGCGACGGCTTGAGTCGGTGGAGAATGTGCAGCGTTTGTGGGCGGTTGGTCGGGGTTCAGTTGCGAACCAAAAGTATGCTGGGCAGAGATTTATGTCTAGAATGCCGTCAAACGATGAATCGAGATAGGCTGCAAGAATCGCAGGCTAATTTAGAATGTTAGATGCAAAATGAACGCCGCAGGCCATTCCAGGTTCGAGCTGTTCGCGCAGGAGTTCGTTCGCAAGTATTGGGAGACGGTCAAAAGTGGCGCTTTCCCGATGCCACCGGATGAGCCTGTTGAGGAAACAATTGAGGAGCTGCTTTCGGACGTTTCACACCAAACGGAGTTGAGACCTGCTTCGGGGCGCGGAGGACCATCGTATGTCCTCCGCATGATGAACGCGCACGGAGATTGGTGGCTCTTTACTTTCCGAGACAGCGGTCGGGCATGGGAGCTTGTTGCAGCATCAGCCAGTTCCGACGACCAGACGCCACACGAGCTTTTTGCGCCTGTTTACTCGCAGTATTTTGAGCCATTTCTCCGACACGTTACAAAGGCCGCGAATGACACGAAAGGCATCTAATATGGAGATAGGCTGCAAACCAAAAAGGCTTTCCGCCGTTTGTGGGATGATTCCTCTCCGGTGACCCTTTCAACCCTCAACCGGCAAACCGGGCGGACGGGCCGCATCGTCGCGAAGTCTGCACGGTGCGGTTACGGATGCGGGCGGTTGAGGAAGTAAAGCGCGAGCGCGATCAGCGCGGAAATCAGCAGGCCAACCGCCAGCGAGGATTTCAGAATAAATTTCTGTTTGCGCCGATACGCACGGCCACCCATGCCGGGCAGCAGGTAAAATCGCTCCCGCTCTTTGTCGGCTTTATCGTTCCTAGTCCAGAACATGCGTAGAATCCGTGCGGCGGAAGTTTTGGTTGCCGGCGTGAGCGGAGGCGGCAGCGGACGGATTTGCATTACGCCGCGCAAGCAAAGCGTGCCGCTGGCATTGGACGATGGGGCCTCGCATCTCGATTTCGACCGCGTGAAGGGCACTGACCCTTAGCGATGGCCGGGTTATAAGTGCCACCGGCCCGCCGCGCAAGGAGAAATCTGCCGCGTCGTCGTGGCGAAGACAGGCGCTCATGTTCACGCCGGGCTTGCGTCCGCGGTTTGCCTGCTCAAAAATCGCGCCGGTGACTTCCAGTGCATACGATGCCATCGTGATTGGCTGCGGCCCCGGTGGCAGCAGCGCGTCCACGTTCCTCGCGCGGGCGGGCAAGCGCGTGCTCGTGCTGGAAAAGGAAGTTTTCCCCCGCTTCCACATCGGCGAATCGCTGCTGCCCGGCAACATGACCATTTTCAAAGACATGGGCGTGCTGCCGGCGTTGCGGGCGGCGGGCTTTCCCAGAAAAATGGGGGCGCAGTTTGAACTCGGCAACGGCGCCATCGGCACGCGCTTCATTTTTCGCCAGGGCAAATTCAATCGTGAACCCGAAGCCATCCAGGTCGAGCGCTCGGTGTTCGATCACATTTTGCTCAAGCACGCGCGCGCGTCCGGCGCCGACGTGCGCGAGGGCTGGTCGGTGCTGAAATTCAATTCCGATCCCGACGGCGTGGTCGTTGAGGCGCGCGATCCGGAGGGCAAATCCCACCGGTTCCGCGCGTCGTTTCTGATTGACGCCAGCGGGCGCGGCAACCTGACCGGCAATCAGGAAGGCATCAAGGAGATGCATCCGGAGTGGAAAAAGCTCGCCGTCTTTGGCCACTTTCTGAACGTGGGCCTCGACGCCGGCGAAGCGGGCGCGGACACGGTCATCGTCCGCCTGCCAAACGAGTGGTTTTGGATCATTCCGTTGAACGCGGAAAAAACCAGCGTTGGACTGGTCATTGACAAGGACGAGTTTGCCAGGGAAGCAGGCACGCCGCAGGAAATTTTCCATCGTTGGGTGGAATCCAGTCCGCTCGTGAAGCAGCGCATGATGAACGCGCGGCTGGCCGGCGAGATGCAAACGACGACCGACTTCAGCTATTACAACCGCCGCTTCGTCGGAGACCGGCTGCTGCGCGTGGGCGACGCGGCGGGCTTCCTGGACCCGATTTTTTCCGCCGGAGTGTTTCTCGCCATGTGGTCGGGAAAACTCGCCGCCGAAGTGGTTGAGCAATCACTCGCCGACGGCAAGATGGGCGGACGGCGTTTTGCCCGTTACGAGAAGCGCGTGCGCAAGGGACTGATGTTTTACTGGCGCGTCGTTGAGAATTATTACACGACCCCGTTCGTGGAATTGTTCCTCCAGCCGCGCAACCACCACGATCTGCCTTCGGCCGTGAACGCCGTGCTCGCGGGCGAATTGGAAGGCGGCTGGAGTCTCCGCTGGCGGCTGAAATATTTTTTCCTGCTGGTGAAACTGCAGAAACGCTGGCCGCTCGTGCCGCGCATTTCCTTCGCGCCGATGGCAAAGAGAATGGAAGCGGAACCTCACCAATGCGAGGAGAAAGTTTGAAACCGCGCGTTTCGTCAGCGGTTGCCAATATCATGAAGCGAGCTGTTGTGCTTTTGGCGACCATGGGATTGGCCGCTTGTTTCTGTGTCGGTTGCAGCTCAATCCCGCCGTTGCCCCCGGCTGATTTCTCTGCGCCCGGCTGGCGCGTGCAACAAGGCCAGGCTGTTTGGAAACCGCTGAAAAACAAGACTGAACTCGCGGGCGAACTCGTGCTCGCCACGAACGCGAACGGAAGTTTCTTTGCCCAGTTCACCAAAACCCCCTTCCCACTCGCCACGGTGCAGGTGGCAGGAGATCGCTGGCAGATTGAATTCGGCGCGGGAGATTATCAGCGCGGTGGGCGCGGTCGGCCGCCGGCTCGCTTCGCTTGGTTTCAACTTCCGCGCGCGCTGGCGGGCGCGGGTTTGCCGCGGGATTGGAAGTTTTCGCAGGACGAGGAAAACTCGTGGCGGCTGGAAAACGCGCGCACGGGCGAATGGCTGGAGGGCTGGCTCTGCCCATGAAGCCGCGTTTGCTGCGCTGGTGGTGGCTCTGGCTGGTCATCCCGATGGCCTTTGGCCTGGCGCGGCTGCACTTCGATGTCGAGGTAATGAACTTGTTGCCCGCCGACCTGCCAGTCGTCGAGGGACTCAAACTCTACCAGAAACATTTCGCCAACGCGGATGAACTCATCGTCACCGTCCAATCCAGCGACCCGGAAGCCACCGAGGCCGCCGCGCGTGAACTGGCTCTTGCGCTCCGGGCGCAAACCAACCTCGTCGCGCGCGCACTCTGGCAACCGCCCTGGCACGAGCATCCCGAACAGATGACGGAACTGCTGGCGTTGACCTGGCTGAACCAGCCGCCCGAAGCCTTCGCTCAGCTCGCCAGTCGCCTGTCACCCGATAACCTCCCTGCCGTACTGGCTGCGACGCGCGACGCGCTGACCACCTCGTTTTCTCCGGACGAGATCGCGCGTCTCGGTTACGACCCGCTCGGGCTTTCGCGCCTGCCAGAATCCGCCGCCCAAACCGGTGGTTACGGCCAGGGTGAAGAATTATTCACCTCTCGTGACGGCACGTTCCGGCTGGTTTTTCTGAAACCCGCCACCGCGTTGGGTCCATACCGCGCCTGCGCGACCTGGCTCGAACGCGTCCGACTCAGCGTCGAGGAAATCCGTCGCGCGAAGAAGATCCCTGCTGACGTGCGGTTCGGCTACACCGGTGCGCCCGCTTTCATCGCGGAAACCGCCGGTGGCATGGAGCGTGACATGAGTGGTTCGGCCATGGGCACGCTTTTGGTCGTGGCAGTTCTGTTCTGGTGGGCGCATCGCCGGTTGTGGCCACTCTTCTGGCTGACGGTGTTGCTCCTGCTGGTGCTGGCCGGAACCCTGGCGTTGGGCGGCCTGATTTACGGCGGGCTGAACGTCGTGAGCCTGGGTTTCGCAGCGATTCTGATCGGCCTGACCGATGATTATCCGGCGGTGCTTTACCAGGAAGCACTCGACCATCCACAGCTCAACGCCACCGACATCCGAAGGCGGTGCACGCCACCCATCGTGTGGTCCGCTGTGACAACCGCGGGAGCTTTCATGCTGCTCAACTTCGCGGCGCTGCCGGGCCTTGCCCAACTCGGCACGCTGGTCGCCTTGGGAGTTCTGCTCGCTGCGGTCGTGATTCTATACGGCTATCTCCCGATCGCTCTGAAAAGCAGGCCAAGGAATGGGAAAACGCACCAAGCTTCTCTCTCGACCGGCGCGAGCGTTCACAAGTCGTGGCCTGCCGGGAAGCTGGTCCGGCCAATCACCTTCGCGCTGCCGGTTGTGACCCTCGCCTTGCTCTGGCATCGTCCGCCGGCCGTTGACCACACCGCTGAAGCGCTAAGTCCGACCGACAGTCCCGCCTACGTGGCCATGAAGGCAATCGAATCACACCTGGCCGGCAACGGTGAACCGCTATGGATTCTGGTGTCAGGTCGGGATGAGAGTGAAGTCGCGCGAAGGATGGATTCGCTCGCAACCCGCGTTCGATTGCCAGAGGCGCAGCAATGGTTGGGGAAAGTCACATTCCCAATCGCGCTTTGGCCCCGGCCCGAATGGCAACAGACCAATCGTGTCACTGCGGCAGGACTTTTCAGCCAAAGCGACTCCTTGCGCACGGCGGTGCTGGCCGCCGGCTTCAATGACGAGGGATTTGCGCTTACCAAAACCATCCTCGAAACCTGGGAACACGCCGGCACGGCAAAGGGGGCGGTCTGGCCAACGAACGAAGCCAGCCGATGGCTGCTCGGAAAGGTCGCCGTGCGCACGGACCATGGCTGGCTGGCGCTGGGCATTGCCCAACCCACCACCAACAGCGCGGCTGCGTACGCCGGAGCCGTCGCCGCCCTCGGCGAAACGCTGGCCGATAACGATGCGCGCCTCACTGGCTGGTCCGCACTAGGCGAGGCATTGTTGGCTCATACAGCGCGCCGCCTGCCGTGGCTGGCGGTCGCAATGGTCTTGCTCGTCGCATTCTGCCTGTGGCTGGCTTTTCGCAACGTTCGCGAGGTGCTGTTGAGTTTTGCGGCTTTGGGAGCGGGTTTCCTGGGCCTGCTGGCGCTGATGTCGCTGCTCGGCTGGTCGTGGAATCTGATGAACTTGATGGCCGTGCCCCTGCTGCTCGGCGCCAGCGTTGACTACACGATTCATACGCAACTGGCGCTCCGACGAAACGCCGGAGACATCACCGGATTCCGTCGCACGACGGGCCGGGCGCTGCTGCTGGGAGGCGCCACGACCATCGTGGGTTTCGCCTCGTTAGCTTGGGCTGGTAATGCCGGCCTGGCGAGTCTTGGTTTGGTCTGTTCGGCCGGTGTTGCGTGCGGGCTGCTCGCTTCGGTCGGACTGCTTCCCGTCTGGTGGGTATGGCTGAGTCCGGCGGCTGAAGTTCGAAGTTCACGGGCTGAAACGCCTCCGTGCACCGGGTCGGGCGCACAACTCGCGACCTCCGATGTTCACCCCGCGACCCCCTCTTCATTCTATCGTGCGGGATTGTGGCGATGCGGACTGAAGGTCGTGCGGGTTCTGCCGACCTGGCTGATGAGAGGAGGATGCGTGATTGTAGCCGAACTGTATTTCCGACTGCTGCCAAGCCGTCGTGAAGTGGTTGTGCAGAATTTGCTCCCTCCACTTTCAGGCGACCGGTTGGAGGCGGAGAAAACCGCCCGCCGTCTTTATCGGAGGTTCGCCTTGAAACTGGTGGACTTATGGCGCGTAGAGAGTGGCGTGCCGGTGCGCAACTGGCTCACCACCGCCAGCGAGCTGGACGTGATTCGTTCCGCCCGGCAGCGGGGGCGCGGGGTGCTTTTCGTGACGCTCCATCTGGGCAATTGGGAGCACGGCGGACTGTTGTTGGCCGACCTCGGCATCGAGTTGACCGTGCTCACCCGGGCGGAACCGGAGGATGCGCTGACTGAGCTTCGCATCGCCTCGCGGGCCCGATGGGGAATCCAAACCCTGATCATCGGCGAGGACAGCTTCGCTTTTGTGGAGGTCATCAAACGACTCCAGGCCGGCGCGGCGCTGGCGATCTCGATTGACCGTCCACCGGAACGGAGCACGGCCCTCGTCGAGTTGTTTGGCAAACCGTTCAACGCTTCGATGGCCGCCGCCGAACTGGCGCGGGCTTCGGGCTGTGCGCTCATCGGGGTGACGATCGTGCGCCAGCCCGAGGGGTATGCGGTGAAGATGTTGCCGGAGTTCACTTATGACCGTCAGGCGCTCGGCAACCGCGCGTCGCGCCGCGAACTCACGCAACAAATCCTGCGTGCATTTGAACCGGAGATTCGCAAACATCTTGATCAATGGTATCAGTTCGTGCCCATTTGGCCATGAGCGCCGCTCTTAATCTTATTCTTCATCTTCATCTTAATCCCGGCCAGACGCCGGGCAGATTAAGAAGAAGATTAAGATTAAGATTTCCGCTGGCGGTGCTCCTCGTGACTTGCGGATCAACTTTTGCCGCCGACACTAATGCCGTCCTCAACGGCTGGCTCGCCGCGCAAACCAATTTCCACACCTGGCGGGCCGACTTCACGCAGACGCGCGTGCTTAAAACGCTGAAGCAACCGCTCCTCACCACCGGCCGCGTCTGGTTTGCGAAACCGAACTCGTTCCGGTGGGAACTGGGCGCGCCCGCGCAGACCATCGCCGTGCGCGCACTGGACGAGATGCTGGTAATCTACCCGCGGCTCAAGCGGGCGGAGCGTTATCCGGTGGGCGCAAAGGCGAGCGGCGAATGGCGCGAGGCGCTGGCGTTGCTTGAAGCAGGATTCCCGCGGGACCGCGCCGAGTTTGAATCCCGATTCCGCGTCCTGTCGCTCACGGAAACCAACAACGCCTGGCAATTGGCGCTCCAGCCCGCCAGCACGTTCGGGCGGCGCATGATGAAGGAAATCCATGTCGGTTTGGCGGCCGGCGACTTTTCGTTGACCGGCACGGAACTGGTTTTTGCCGACGGCTCACGGATGCGGAATGATTTTACCAATATGCAGTTGAACGTGAGCGTTGACAGGTCGTTGTTCGCGCCGAACATCG
>CAYIOH010000130.1:6096-9091 GCA_964364975.1 uncultured Bifidobacteriaceae bacterium | reverse complement strand
TAATTGCTCAGCCATAGGAGGGGCGGAATGCCGAGCAACACCCGGTCCGGCGCGCCAGGTCGGTGCGCGGTGCCCACCCGGCCTTCGCTGGAGCCACGACCGGGTTCGGGCAGCCACAGCGCCAGCACCGCCAGGCCCAGCCCTGGAAGCAACGCCACGTAGAATGCGGCGCGCCACCCATAAGCTTGAGCAACCCACCCGCTAATCAGGAAGCTCAGAAACATCCCGACCGGCAGGCCGAGCATGAAGAGGGACAACGCGCGGGACCGTTGGTTGGGCGGGTAGAGGTCGCCGATGAGCGAGTTCGCCGCAGGCGCGCAACTCGCCTCGCCCACGCCCACGCCCAACCGCGCGACGAACAACGTCCAAAAACTTTGGGCTGTGCCGGACACGGCGGTCAGCAGACTCCACAGCGCACAACCGGCGCTGAGAATCCACTTGCGCGGGCGCGTGTCCGCCAGGCGACCGAACGGCACGCCTACGAAGGCATAAAGCAGTGTGAACGCAGTCCCCAGCAGGCCGAGGGCAGAGTCACTCAATGCCCACTCCTTGCGGATGGGTTCCGCGACGACCGAGAGAATCATGCGGTCGTAGAAATTCATGGTGTTGATGCCGAACAGTACCCAGAGGGCAAACCAACGCCTGCGTGTTTCCGTCGTCATGGGAAATGTGGGCCGAGAGTGATGACCGCGACTGGTGGAGTCAAGGCTTCTGCCCGCGCGGCGGCATTTTCGTGAGTTGCTCAGTCTTAGTATAACCAAAGCCTTCGCGCCTCAGCGCAGCAGCGCGGCGGCTTTCTGAGCATGGCGGACATGTGGGCGAAAAAGGCGTGTCGGTGTTTGCGATTCTGCGGCTTATACAAGACCCGATCGGAGTCTGTCACCACTGTTCACCGCGAGGATTGGCGGAACTACGGCGGCGGACGAAACCATGATGGCAGCGCCGGTGGCGGCAGGCCGCGCGGGCGCTTCATCCCCTCGGCGAGTTCCGTCGCCGGGATTTCGTCCACCTGCCGGATGGCATTGGCAAAAAATCTCGCCAGCGGAATCAGATCAACCGTGCGCACCTTGTCCACCGTGTCGTGCGGATCAAAAAGGTAAAGCGGCCCTGAAATGTGACACGCTGACGGAATCCCCGCCGTGAAGAATGGCGCACTGTCGCAAGGCGGTTCGGGGCCAAAAGCGTAGGCATCGGCACAAATGAGCCGGTCAAGCTGGCAACGCTCTGCTTCCCCGGTGAGAACCCCGGCGAACCGGCTGCTGCCATCGAAGAAAAGCACCCGCACCTCTGGCCGGCCCGTGAGCCGGTAACCGCTCCGGCCGTCGCTTTCCACTTCCTCGGCAATGTGCTCGACCCCGAAGGCAGCGACGGTTCGCTGCAGCAGACCTTCGGCGTGTCGCTCCACGAAGACGCGATTGCCGATGCCGCCATGAAAATGGCCGGACGAAGCAACGAAGACGAGATCGCGGCGCAGCGGCCGTCTTCCCTCCCGTCCGGCGGCGAACTCCTTCGCCAATGCCAGCAGCACCGCCAGCCCGGAGGCATCCTCAACGGCCGAAGCGAACGGCGCGTCGTGGTGGCAGGTGACGATGATGTTTTCGTTTTCCGCCGCAGCGCCGCAGCCACTTCCCGGGATGACGCCCACGATGTTGTGCGAATCCACCACACGGCTTTCGCCCGTGCTCACCAATCGCGCCGGCTGATTCGCGCCCGCGAGCGAGCGCACTCGCGCCGCGTGCTCCCGCCCCACCCACACTGCCGGCAGTCCTTTCAGGTGGCCGTCATAAGGCACGTAAAAGTCGCAGCCATCCGCCGGCGAATCCACCAACAGGCCGATGAAGCCAACCGCGCCGCGCCGCTGCGCCTCGTAGTAAACCGGGAAATTCCGGATCAGCCAGTTGGCCACGTGCAGCGGGCCATCCGGCACGGATTGATTCGCATCGCGGATGAATCGCGCGCCGTGCTTGAACGCCGCGCCCGTCAGATCGGCAAAGCGCATTTCGGCCACGGCGATCCTCCCCTGCAAGTCCACGGCGGCCAAGTCCTCCGGTCTGCCTTCGCCCACGAACACTGCCGGTGTCGCGACGCCGTCCGGAGCGGTCCAACCCGTGTAGGGAATCGGGAACACCGGCAACTCGATTCCCTCGGCTGGCAAGTGCAGGGAAGTCGTCGCCGGTGTCCAACGGTTCACCGGCACCGGCTCCTGGCGGACGTCCGCGAGACCGAATTCGCGGAAGGTTTCGTCCAACCACCGCTCGACTTGAAGACTTTGCGGATAGCCAGGCCGCCGCGTGCCGAATCCGACGATGCGCCGGATCCAGCCGAGCATCTCGCCGAGGCACGGCTTGTCGCCACTCAATTTGTTTTTTCCAGATTCAATCATTCTGTATGCGCCACAGCATATGGAACCTGAAAAAAAATCAACCTTTCAAAAAGGGATCGGTCCGAAGTGATTACATGATTACCCAACCCAAATCATTTCCAGCAACGCTCGACGCTTCACTTCGGCAGGAACTTCAGTTTGTCCTCGGGCAGGTTGAGTGTCGTCAGCCACTTGGCGTAACCGGCCGGGTCGTTGCGCTTGTAGTTGTGCGCGAGGTTCTGCGCGGCGTTGTAGCGCAGGTTCTCGTCGGCGATCTGGTTCACGAACGGCGCGGCGAACTCGGGCGACTGATACGAAAGCTGGCTGACGTAACTCTGGATGGCGGAGTCGCGCGATTTTCCCGCCAGCAGTCCGTCAATGAATTTGCCCGCACCTGCCGGATCGTTCTGCGCCCAGTTGTTCATGAGATTTTGCATCGCATTCTGGCGCAGGCTGCCCTCGGGAAACTGCGCCGCCCAGTTTGCCGCCGAGACCGGGTCGGCGCTGGACCACGCGGACAACACGCTGAGCGCGGCGCTGTCCTGCGCTTTGCCGGCGGGAAGGGAGGCGACAAAGTTCGCCGCGTCCGTCGGCGAACTGCCACCGCGGATCACGCGGTTCGACCCTGTTGCC
>CAYIOH010000130.1:0-6086 GCA_964364975.1 uncultured Bifidobacteriaceae bacterium | reverse complement strand
GCCGCCGAGACCGGGTCGGCACTCGCCCACGCGGAAAGCACGCTCAATGCGGCAGTGTCCTGGCCCTTGCCCGCCGGGAGTGATGCGACAAAATTCGCCGCCTCCGTCGGCGAACTGTTCGCCCAGCCGGACGCGATGCCGTTGATCGCGTTCTGGCGTGCGTCACCTTCCGGCAGTTGCGCGAGCCAGCTCGCGGCGGCTTTGGGATCCGCCTCGCCCCATTGCCGTGCGACGTTCTGGAGAAAATCATTTTGCGAAGCGCCGACTGGGAGCGTCAGCCCGAAGGCGGCGGCGGCTTGCGGGTCCGTTTGCGCCCACTGCTGGCTGAGGCTGGTGAGTGCGCGCTCCTTGCCCGTGCCGTCGGGCAATTGCTGCGCCCACTGGACGGCGCTGCTCAAGTCCGATTGCGCCCACGAGGAGGCGACCTGGCCGAGCAGATTGTTGCGCGTGTCGCCCGCCGGGAGCGTGAGGGCAAAATCCGCCGCCGCTTTCGGATCGCTCTCGGCCAAGCGCGAGGAGAGGTTGCGGAAGGCGTCGCGCTTGGCCGGGCCTTCGGGCAGCGCGTTGACCCAGTCAGTGGCTTCCTTCACGTCCTGCTGCGCCCAACTGCTGGCGATCTGGGAGATGACGTTGTTGCGCTGCCAACCGGGCGACATGTCCACGGCGAAAGCGGCGGCGGCCTTGGGATCATTCCACGAGAGTTGGCTGACAATGTTCTGGAGCATCTGGTTTTTCGACTGGCTGGGCGGGAGATTTTGCGCCCACTTCAATGCCGCCTCCGGATCCTGTTGCGCCATTTGCTGGGCGATAGTGGAAAGGAGGCTGTTTTTGTTGCGGCCGGCCGGGAGGCTTTGTACGTACGCCAGTGCGGCTTGCGGATCTTGTTGCGCCCACTGGTTGCCGAGGCTGCTCAACGCGTTTTGCTTTAGTTGACCTTCGGGTAGTTGCTGCGCCCAGGCGACAGCGGCGGTCAAATCATTTTGCGCCCACTGGCTGGCCAGTGAACTGACGGCGTTGTTGCGCGTCTGGCCGGACGGCAAAGCCAGTGCTGCGGCGGCGGCGGCTTTCGGGTCGGTGACGCCCCAGGCGCCGAGCACGGCGCTCATCGCACTGTTGCGGTCGCGGCCATCGGGCAGACTTTTTGCCCAGGCCAGCGCGGCTTGGACATCTTTCTCGGCCCAGCGGCGCGCGATGTTCTGGTAAGCGTTCTGCCGCTGCTGCGCGTTCTTGATTTCACCAGCCCTGGCGGCGGCGGCGGCGGGATCGCTGCCCGCCCACACATCAAAGACGGAATAGAACGAGCCATAACCGAAGTTGCGATCCAACTTGGAATTCTTGATCAGCGCGAAGGCGGCCTCCGGATCCTTTTCCGCAAGGATGCTGGCAATGACTCCGGGCGCTTCGTTGCGCAGCCGGCCGGGTGGCAACTGTTGAATCCACGCCACGGCAGCTTGCACATCATTCTTCGCCCAGCCGCGCAACACGGAAAGGACCGCTTGGTGGCGTTCGTTGGCATTTTTGAGACCGCTGGCAAACTCCATAGCCGCGCGCGGATCGGTTTCCGCCCAGCGCGGCAGCAGTTGATAGCGCAGGGAATTTTGCAAATCGGTCGGCAGCTTGGAGAGCAGAGCCATCACGGACGGGATGTCCGCCGGGTCAATGCCCTTCACGATTTCGTTCACGCGTTCCCAAAGTTTGCTGCGGGAAAGGCCCTTCAACTCCGCCAGCGCGCTTTCGATTTCAGCGAGCGACAGATGTGTGGCGGGTTTGTCACCGGTGATCACGATGCGCCGGGGTTTCGTATTGATGGCGGGCAGTGACTGTCCGGGCGCGGCGGACGCGCCGGCAGCGGGAGGAGTCTCGTTGACGCCGGCTGATTTCGGGTGGTGGCGACCAATGACGAGGCCCGCGCCAAAGCCGGCCACCGCCAGCAGCGCGGCGCAGAGGAGGGTGATGGGTTTCATGTGGAATCCGGGACCGGCCAGCGCCAGCTTAGACCTTTCGCGTTGGGCGCAAAGCGAAAAGAGCTGTCAGTAAGACAACGGTTGGCGACGGGTGTTAGATTTTTATCCTTTGAACCCACCGCCGCCCTCCTTAACTTGCCCGGATGAAACATGTGGGCAAAGCCCGGGCGGCCGCGTGGCGATTGATTTTTCTCTCGCTGGGCGCGGTGTTGGTGTTGTTGCTGGTGGGCTTTCTGGCCAAAGTCATCGGTGGATTCGTCGTCGGGTTGGCGTCGCTGCTGGCCACGCTCTGGGTTTTGTTTACGGCCTTCACGTTGTATTTTTTCCGCGACCCCGAACCGCAAGCGCCCACGGACCGCGCGGCCATCGTCTCGCCCGCGCACGGCACGGTGGACGTGGTGGACCAGGCGGAGGAGGTCGAGTTCATGGGCGGACGCTGCCAGCGCATTTCGATCTTCCTCAACGTGTTCAACGTTCACGTGCAGCGCGCGCCCGTGAGCGGAAAAATCGCGTTCCAGAAACACACCGACGGCGAGTTCGTGAGTGCGACCCGGAGCGACTGCGGCGACCACAACGAAAACGTGCTGCTCGGGTTCGCGCCCACGGATTATCCGAACCAGAAGCTCGGAGTGCGGTTGATCGCGGGGTTGATTGCGCGGCGCATCATCGTCTGGGCCGGCGCGGGCGAAACGGTTCCGCGCAGCGAGCGCATCAGCCTGATCCAGTTCGGGTCGCGCGCGGACGTTTACCTGCCGTTGAACGCGAAGATTCATTGCAAGCTGGGAGACAAGGTCAAAGGTGGTGAAACGGTCATCGCCACGTTCGAGTAAAACCCTGGTTATGCCAACCCCCGCATCCGCCACACCGCCCAACGGCGATAATCTCGACGCCCGGCTGAAAATCTATTTCCTGCCCAACCTGCTCACGGCGGGAAATCTTTTTTGCGGTTTCGTGGCGCTGACCAAAATCGTGGAGGCGAACCTGACCCCCTCCCCGGAAGGCGTCGTTGACTGGGGTCCCATCAAACTGGCGCTCGCGTTCATCCTGCTGGCGTGCATTTTCGATTTGTTCGATGGCCGCGTGGCGCGGATGGGCGGGGTCGAAAGTCCGTTCGGGCGCGAGTTCGATTCGCTGGCGGACTTGATTTCGTTTGGCGTGGCGCCGGCGTTTCTGGTGCATCGCGTGGTGCTGGGGGAAGTGTTTGAAAGCCATCCGCAAATCGGGTGGTTCATCGCCTCGATCTACCTGTTGTGCGGCGCGTTCCGGCTGGCCCGGTTCAACTGCCTGTCCACCATGGCCGGCGGCGGTGGCGGCAAGGAATTCCTGGGTTTTCCAATTCCGTCGGCGGCGGGCCTGGTCGCTTCGCTCACGCTGCTCATCGTGCATCTCAACGAAAACGAACGCGGCCTCGGCCATTGGAAATACGTGCCGGTGGCGGTATTGGTTTTTTTGTCGGCCATGATGGTGAGCACCGTGCGTTATCCGAGCTTCAAATCGCTGGGACTGCGATCCACCAGCACCTTCATCAAGGCGATCATCGCCGCGCTGTTCCTTGGCGGATTGCTGATCTTACAGGAAAAAGTTCTTTTTTACGTGCTGCCGGCGTTTTTCACGCTCTACCTCATTTACGGATTTGTGCGCCCGCGCATCTCGCGCGCCATGCGCCGCGAAATTGAGGAAGAGGACGAGGAGGACAACGGCGCGAACGCGTCCTAGCCGCATGTTCAATCTGCCGCCCATCGTGATCGCGGGGTTGACCGGGTTCATTAGTGGATTGCTCCTCTCGATTCCCGTCGGGCCGGTGAACCTCACGATCATCAACGAGGGCGCGCGGCGCGGGTTTTTCTGGGCCGTACTCATCGGTTTCGGCGCGTCCCTGATGGAAGTCATTTACTGCGCGATTGCGTTCACCGGGTTCTCTTCTTTTTTCGATAACCGTGTCGTCAAGGCCGCGATGGAAGTGTTCAGCTTCGTGTTCATGCTGTTTCTCGGCATCAGATTTATGATGGCCAAGACCGTTGCCGCGCCGATGCACATCAGCAACGCGGCCGACCGGATGGAGGAACGCATCGAGGAAAGACTGCATCCACACTCGGCTTTCATGACCGGCTTCGTGCGCGTGATGGCCAATCCGGGGGTGCTGCTGTTCTGGATCATCCTCGCGGCGAACTTCATGTCGCGCGAATGGGTCGAGCCGAATCTGCGCGGCAAGCTGGCGTGCGTGGCCGGTGTGGCCCTGGGCACGGGCCTGTGGTTTTTCGGATTGAGCTACGCCGTTTCGCGCGGTCACGGCCAGTTCAGCGAGAAGACGCTGCTGAAGATGGAACATTTTTCCGGGGCCACGCTGCTAGGGTTTGGATTGATTCACGGCGCGCACATCGCGTGGCAACTGGCGAAGCACAAGATGTGAGCGCCACCGTTTCGCCGCCACGACTAATTCAGCTTGTTGAGTTTGGCCTGGATGAAGTCCTTCAGCACGTGCGGCTCATCCGTGCCGATACGAAATTTTTTCCCGTTTTTTAACACCAACTCGACCGCATCCAACCCGGAGACGTTGTAGAGCCAGCCGCCGGGCATGAGCCGGATGCCCCAACCCCACCACCAATGGTTGCGCACGGGCTGGCATGACGCCACGTCGGCGAGCGAAAATGTTTTCCGGATCAGGCCGACGCCGAAACGCAGGCGGACCGTTGTATCGTCCACCTCCACCGTCAGAGCGCCGAACAGCATGATCACCACGGCGACCGGCAGGGTCGTGGCCAGAAGCAGCAATTCGCGCGACGCGCGAGCCGGCAGCGGCAAGCAGGCGAACAATAGAAGAATTGCGCCGCACGTGCCGACCGTGACCCAGCCCGACTGCGTGTGCCGGTAACGCATAAATCTAGCCTCAAAGTCGAAGCTTATCGCCAACGGCCGTGGGTGCAAGCCAAGTTCATCGCGCACAGCGGGCGTCACGACGGGCCGAATTTCTTTGCGCGAGGAGGCGCGGGAAGTTAGCTTCGTCGTGGTTTGTCCGATGGTGTAACGGTAGCACACGGCCCTTTGGAGGCCTGAGTCATGGTTCGAATCCATGTCGGACAGCCAATGCCGATTTACCAGACGCTTGCAATGGCGAGTGTCGCTCGCAGAACGCAGGAAAAAATTGTGGCTCTAACCGATCAATCGCTATGAACGCCATGCCGCAAACGCCACCACCGATCGCTCAACCAACGCCACGGCCGCGAACTGGTCTGGCCGTCGCCAGTCTGGTGCTGGGCATCCTGGCGTTCCTCGGCGGTATCTTGATTGTGGGCGCGGCGTTCGGAATTCTCGGTTTGATCCTTGGGATTGTGCACCTGCTCCGTCGCAACACCGGACGGCGGGGGCTGGCCTGGCTTGGCGTCCTGCTGTCCGTGATCGGCATCGCGGCCAGTGTCGCGGTCGCGGCGATTGTGCTTCCGCATCTGCCCGAAGCGTGGAAGGAAATACAAAAGACCTTCGCCGCCGCGCAACGGAGTGGCGGCGATTCGACGTTTGACCAGTGGCAAGGCGTGCTCGCGCCGGATTTTTCCGTCACAACGCTGGACGGCAAAACCATCCAACTCAGCGAACTGAAAGGCAAGCGCGTCGTGCTGGATTTCTGGGCCACGTGGTGTCCGCCGTGCGTGAAGGAAATTCCGCACTTCATCCGGTTGCGCAACGAAGCCTCCACCGACGAACTCGTGATCGTCGGCATCAGCAGTGAAGACGGCGCTACGCTCAAGGCATTCGTTAAGAAAAAGGGCGTCAACTATCCGATTGCCTCGGCGGATGATCTGCCATCGCCGTACCGGAACGTGACCGGCATACCAACCACGTTTTTTATTGATCGCCAAGGGGTCATTCAAAACGTGTTCGTCGGCTATCATGATTTCGATGAATTGAAAACACACGCGCTGGCGGCGGACACGGTCGGCGAACCGAAGCCAGCCCCCGCCGCCGGCCAGACCGCGCCGAAAGACAGCATCACGCTGTAATTGGAGCGGAGCGCCTGCACCATTTCTCGCCGCTGGTGCTGGGTCGGCGACAGGTGCAATTGGGGAATGGAGGCGGAAGGAGTCTGGAAATCAAGGGGTTAGGACGAATTTTGCAAACTTTCCGGGG
>CAYIOH010000129.1:0-9098 GCA_964364975.1 uncultured Bifidobacteriaceae bacterium | reverse complement strand
GGCCCGGTGGTTGCGGCGGCGGTGGTTTTCCCGCATCACTGGCGGGAGTCTGGTTTTGACGAGCGGCTGCGCGACCTGAACGATTCCAAACAACTTACCGCGCGCCAGCGGGAAGATTTCTTCACCGTTCTTACCGCGCATCCGCAAATCCGTTTCGCAGTTGCCATCGTGGACGCCGACGTGATTGACCGCATCAATATTCTGCAAGCCACGCATTGTGCGATGATCGAGGCGCTCGCGCAGTTGCAGCCGCAGCCGGAACATGTGCTCGTGGATGGCAAGCCGGTGAAGTCAATGAAGCTTCCGCAGACCGCCATCGTGAAAGGCGATACGCTCAGTTATTCCATCGCCGCCGCCAGCGTGCTGGCCAAGGTGACGCGTGACCGGATGATGCTGGAGTTCGATGAAGAATTTCCCGGCTACGGTTTCGCCGACCACAAAGGTTACGGCACTCCGAAACATCTCGCGGCCATCGCCGAGCATGGTCCGTGTGCAATCCACCGCCGCAGCTTCGCGCCGTTCAAGTCTGCGCAGGTGGAACTGCTTTGACGACGCGCGGCAGGGACGTTCACGGTTTAGGGGGCCGGACTGCGCACCTCGTAAACCTGCAGCGGAAAGTCGCGCGCCTCGGAGCCGTCCGCAAAAAGCAGACTATCCGCATTGGTGAAAGCTTCGTCTGCGTTGAGGTCCCGCGCCAAGGGGGAATTTCTTTTCACGACCACAAGCCGCGCTCCGGATTTTTTCAAGCTCACCGCGGTGGGGTTCAGTTCATCGCCCAGCCACGGTTGCTTCAAAAAGAAACTGATGTATAGCCCCGTGCGACCACCGGTCAAAGACCCGCTGCCCGCAATGGGCCCGGCGAGATTCGCCGCCTGAATTCGATTCGCCAAGTCAAAGGCACATTCGCCGGCAAATTTTGTCGAATCGCCTATGACCACCACAGCGGCGAGCAATGGCAGGCAGGTGGAAACAATGACGAAAGCTTGCTTAAACTTAGCCGCGAGCTTTTGCGTGGTCGTCGCTTCCGCCCACAGCACCAGTCCCGCGAAGAAAAACGGGAACGCGGCATAAAAAAATCGTTGCTGACTTATCAGCACGCTGAACGGCAGATAAACCACCGCGAGCAACACGGGGATTACCATCACCCGCGCGAAATTCCATCTTGCCTGCGGTGGCGATTCTGGATTTCGCCGGGCGCGCCAGAATGCCGCAACGAGCATCCACCATCCCAGGTTCAGACTCGTCAGCAGCACCGCAATCGTGACGAGGTTGCGTCCGACGACTTTGATTTGATGCCGCAGATAAGCCGCGTTCTCAAACGGCGACCAAGTCCGGTAAGCCATCTGCGACGGCTCTTCCCAACTCGTGATCCGGCCCGGTTCAGGCTCGTGAAAAGTTCTCGCGAACGGATGATACCGGTCAACGTCCGGCGGGCCCGTCAGCGCATGACTGATCCGCGCGCTGGTGGAAAATGTGAGCTGGTGGTATTTCAGCGAAAGCGTCGCCACCCAAGGCGCGGCAACGAGGGCAAAGACCGCACCCCGCACCAACACCTGACGAAAAATGGCCGGCAGTGCGCCGCGATTCCGCAAATAATCCAGACCCGCAAACGCCAGCATCGTCAGGCAACCCAACGGCAACGCGACGGCTTTGGTTAAATATGCCAACCCCCAGAGCAAGCCGCTCACGGCAGCGGAAGCAATCCCCGTTTTTGCCTCGTCGCACATCCGGCTGACAGCAAGCGCGATGATTCCGGCCATCAGCAAGTCGGGCGTGATTTCCAAGGCCGACCAGTAAGCCCCGGCCAACGCCGCCAGCGCGGCGCCGATGACGCACCACCGCTCAGGCAATTGGAAGGAACGAAAGACGGCAACACACCCCCAAAGAAAAACCTGCGCCGACACCATCATCGCCAATCGGGCGGCGACCAATTCCGACGCGCCGAGTTTCAGAAACGCCGCGATCAGCCAGCTTAACAACGGCCCCCAGTAACCGGATACTGCCAAAGCAGTGTTCCCATCCGCGTAATACGAAGCGATTCGGATGTAAGCCACGGCATCCGTGTTCAACGCATGGCGGAAATGCCAGCCCAACAGCACCAGCAACGCCAGTTGGCCCGTGGCGACCGCCCACAAGATCTGTCTTGGTTTCATCGGCGGCCACATCCTAGCGCCCGGTCGTGTTCACGCCAGCCGGGACTGCGGAAACTCATTTGCGCCCGGTTGGAAATATCATTGGCTTTGATCCAACGGCGCCGTAGAAACACGGCATCAAACGATGACCGCCGGATGCCAACCACCGCAATGAACCTCGCCCAAGGCATAAAAAGCTGGCTAAGTCGTCGAGAAAAACCAGAGCACTTGCGGCGTGGCGAAATCGGCGAGCACGCGGCGAAGAAGCATCTTCAAAAGCTCGGCCTGAAATTCCTCATCGCCAACTTCCGCTCCGAGCGCGGCGAGATTGATCTGGTGTTCCGCGACGACGACTGCCTCGTGTTCGTGGAAGTGAAAGCGCGTTCATCCGAAGATTGGACACGCCCCGCCGCCGCCGTGGACGCGCGCAAGCGACGCTTGCTTTCCCAAACCGCGCTGGATTACTTGAAGCTGCTCAAGAATCCGCAGGTGAAAATCCGCTTCGACATCGTGGAGGTATTGCTGACCGATGGCGAAGCGCGCGAGGTGCGGCATTTGCCGAACACGTTCGCGATGAGCAAGCCGTATCGCTACGGATAGGAGCGCCGAACGCTGATTCGGCAAATCGGAATTCCGCACCCGAAGCGCGCCGTTTCGGAGACCGGCGCTCCAAGCTTTCCGGAATCGAGCGGGCCTTCCGCTCCTAGTTATGGGACTGAGGTTGTCTCGACTTGGCGGACCGGGCGGAGCAGCGACTGCCGAAACTGCATTCTTCTGTCAGACAAACACCGACAGCCCGGCACACCAACTTGCGACAAACAAATCAGACGGCGGTGCTCCAAGTTGCGTTCAGTGGGCTCTCTTGTGACGATTAGTCAGTCCGGCTTTGGACTGCGGAGGATGAGTTTGGGTCAACTGGTTTGGTTATTGCTAATACGACTTGGTGAACCGTGATGTCATGCTTTGCCCAATACGTGTACAGGGTTTCCGGTCGGATGCTCATTTCTCCGGCACGGAGGGCCCTGCCTTTGACTTGGGCAACGGCGGGCTGGTCGCTGACGTTGCTGACTCAGGAAGCTGCGGCGCAAATGGCTTCGCGTGGCGTTGGCCGTTCCCTGACCTGTCGCAAATCAACACGGCCAACCGAGGAGCGGTCATGCTAATGATCACACCTCATTCACGCGGCTGAAACCAAAGATCATCCTAGCCATGAACGAAACACTGCCATCCGTTCCCGTCTTGCCCGCCAGCGCAACGCCGCCATTGCGTCGCCCGCGCCCCAAGTGGCATTTGCTCTATTATTGGCTGGCGGCATTTAATTTGGTGACCATTAGTGCCAGTCTCTACCTGACCCACCAGATGCGCGACGCCTATGAGGATTCGGTGCGTGTCAATCGGGAGTGGGCGGCGCGCTTGAAGCAGTATTCCGAACTGGGTGACCTGGCGGGCGCCCTCAATGCGCCCGGCAACGACGTGTTCGACACGCACGACGTGACCGGCGAATCGGCCCGGCTGGAGACCGCCTTGCGGCGATTCACGGAGGCCTTCGGGGTCGGCCGCGCGGAACTGGCAGCGCAGGGGCAGGCGGGCGAAGGAAGCCAGGTGCTGAAGGAATTGGACGACGTCGTCATCGCCGTGGACGGAATGGTGGGGGAAGCCCGCCTCATTTTTTCGTATTTCCAACAAAATCTGCAGGCCAAAGCCGCCGAGCGCATGGCGACGATGGATCGCAAAAGCGCGGCCATCAACCGCGAGTTGGGCGACGTGCGGACGGCGGTCGGCGCGATACAGCAAACCCATTTCGAGGAACAGGTCGCCCTGGCGACGACGCTGCGCCGGTTTGAGTTCCTCATTGCGGGTGCGATTCTACTGATCATCGGTGGCATGGTTGCTTACGGGCGCAAGCTCTCGCACAAGGTCACGGCGACACTCGACGAAAATGAACGCCATTTGGCCGTAATCCAAGCCAGCGAGGAACGCTACCACCGTCTGTTGGATAACGCCCAGGACGTGGTCTATACCACCGATTTGGCCGGCCAATTCACTTCGTTCAACACGGCCGCAGAAAGGGTCATGGGCTACCCGCTGGAGAAAATTCTGGCGATGAACATCGCCGAGTTGGTCGCCCCGGAGTGCTTGGAACTGGCCCGCGCCAACATTCGCAGCAAAGTCGCCGGTGGCCCCGCCACGACCTACGAAGTGAAGATCATCGCTCAGGATGGCCGTCGCGTTCCGCTGGAGGTGGCCACCACGTTGATTTACCAGCAGGGCAAGCCCGTCGGCATCCAGGGCATCGCCCGCGACATCACCGCGCGCAAACAGGCGGAAAGCGAGTTGCTTCAAGCCAAGGAAGCCGCCGAATCCGCGACCCGCGCCAAGAGCGAATTTCTAGCCAGCATGAGTCATGAAATCCGCACGCCGATGAACGGCGTCATCGGCATGCTCGGGCTGTTGCAAGACGGCGAGTTGTCGGATCGCCAGCGTGAATTCGCCCAAATCGCCCGCTCAAGCGCGGATTCGCTGCTCGTGGTCCTCAACGACATTCTCGACTTTTCCAAGATTGAATCGGGCAAAATGACTATCGAGCCGGTCACCTTTGATTTGCAAACGATGGTGGAGGAAGTCGGCGAACTGTTCGCCACGAAAGTGGCAGACAAGGGACTCGATCTCATCGTTCGCTACGCGCCGAACATGCCGCGCCACGTCATCGGCGATGCCGGACGAATTCGCCAGGTCCTGTCCAATCTCGTGGGCAATGCCATCAAGTTCACCGCCCAGGGCCACGTGCTCATCAGCCTTCATTGCGAGAGCCAGACGAACCACCGGGCGCAATTAAAATTTTCGGTGGAAGACACCGGTATCGGGATCCCGGAAGATAAGATCGCCCGCCTGTTTGAAAAATTCATGCAGGCCGACACTTCGACGACGCGCCGGTTCGGCGGCACGGGTTTGGGGCTGGCCATCAGCAAGCAACTGACGGAGTTGATGGGAGGCCACATGGGAGTGACCAGCGAGAGGGGCAAGGGTTCCGCCTTTTGGTTCACCCTGCCGCTGGAATTGCCCACCGAAGCGCTGCCGGCGGCGCCGGCCCGAACCATTCTTGCGGGCGTCCGAGTGCTCATTGTGGACGACAACGAGGTGAACCGCCGCGTCTTGCACGAACAGATCACGAGTTGGCGCATGCGCAACGGCGGTTATGCCTCCGGCGAGGAAGCCTTGACGGTCTTGCGCGAAGCCCGGGCCGCCGGCGATCCGTTCCACATCGCCGTGCTGGATTATCAGATGCCCGGCATGGACGGCGAGATGCTCGCGCGGGCCATCAAGGCCGATGAGGTTTTGCGCGATACGGTGCTCGTCATGCTGACCTCGCTGGGCCGATTGGACGACACCCACCAGATGCAGGCAGCGGGAATTTTCGCCTGCCTCGTGAAGCCGGTGCGTCAATCGAAGCTCTGGGATGTGCTCGCTCAGGCCTGGGGCGCACATACGAAACAATCGCCGGTCCAGTTGTTGACCCGACCGCAAATGAGTGAACCTCGCCAGGGCGAAAAAAAATACCGGAAGTATGCCGCCCGCGTGCTGGTGGCCGACGACAACACGACCAATCAAAGAGTCGCCCGGTTGATGCTGGAGAATCTGGGTTGTCGCGTGGATGTATCAGCGAATGGCAGAGAAGCCGTCGAAATGCTGGAGTTGTTGCCTTACGACGTGGTGTTCATGGACTGCGAGATGCCGGAAATGGACGGCTACGAGGCAACCACCGAAATTCGCCGCCGCCATGCCGGCCAGCAGCATGTTCCCATCGTGGCCATGACGGCCAAAGCCATTCAGGGCGACCGGGAACATTGCTTGAAAGCCGGTATGGATGATTACATCAGCAAGCCAGTGCGGTTGGAAGACCTCGAAGCAACCCTGGAGCGTTGGTTTTCCAAATCCGACCGCGACATCCAAGCGGTGCCGGAGAAAACTCCGGTTCCGGTTCGTCCGATGCCGGTTTCTCCGGCTCTGGACCCGGAAGTGACCGGGCGTTTGCGCCAACTGGCCGAGGCCACCGATCCTGCGGTGTTGACCGAGATTTACGATTCTTTCTTGAGCGGCACGGTGGAATACCTGGCCGCGCTGCGCCAGGCCGAGCAGGCGGGCGATGCCGAGCGTTTAAGAATCGCGGCGCATTCGCTGAAAGGGGCGAGCGCGAACGTCGGCGCCCCAACCGTGACGGAAATCTCCCGCCAGTTGGAGGCGCTGGGCAGTTCGCAATCCGTTGCCGGCGCCGCGGAACTGATCGGGCAACTGGCGCAAGCCTTTGAAAAAGTCAAAATCGAAATCGAAAACCAAACCCGGGAGGAAGCCCTGGCATGAACATTCTAATCGCCGATGATGATTCGACGTGCCGGATCGTTCTCAGCGCGACCCTGAAAAAACTGGGCCACGAAGTGACCGTGGCCAAAAACGGCGAAGAAGCCCTGGCGGTCTTTGACACGGTCGGGGCTTCGCTGCTCATCTCCGACATGGTGATGCCGGACGTGAATGGGTTGGATTTGTGCCGTCACATTCGCGCCGCCAACCGCCCGAAATACACCTACATCATTCTCCTGACCTCCGTCGGCGGAAAATCAAGTTACCTGGTGGGCATGAAGGCAGGAGCGGATGATTTCATCAACAAACCGTTCGATGAGGAACAACTGGCCGCGCGATTGGTCGTTGCCGGGCGCATTCTTAATTTGCAGTCCCAAGTAAACCAACTCTCCGGATTACTCCCCATTTGCTGCGTGTGCAAAAAGGTCCGCGACGACCAAAACTACTGGCAACAGGTCGAGTCGTATGTCTCAAAGCGCACGGACGCCCGGTTCTCACACGGCTATTGTCCCGACTGTTACAAGAAGGCCATCCAGGAAATTGAAGCTCCCGCCGGCACCAAAGTAGGCGCGGCTATTTGAACTGCGGATGCCGTTCCAACCGGGCGCGTGTCGCTGCTGATAACGGGGCGATACGGTAGGCGCTTTCCGTCATTGGCTCGGCGCTGTGCGAACGGCGGGCACGCTCCAACCACCGCCGGCCCAGCGGTTCGGTGAGCAACTTCAGCGAATTGGCGGCAATCGTCGTTTCCTCTTTCTCGCCGGTGGCGTGGCCCACCCCGACAAAAAATCCCGCCAGCAACAAGGTCACGCGCAGCATCGTGCTGCGGGAATAGGTCGGCAAGGCGCAGGGCCGTTGGGGATCAAGTAGGTGAAACAGGTTGGCAAACAGCGGCCCGGTCCACATGGCCGGATTTTTGGCGGGCGAAAAGGCGTCAAACAGGATGGCGTGGGGCGCGGGAGCGCGTTGGAGTCCAAGCTTCAGCTTGTCCGGCGGCACGCTAAAGCGTGGACTCCAGCTTTCGAGCAATGACGGGAAATCCGCAAGGTGCAACTCCCAATCCACGGATTGCGGGCCATCGGCGAACGCGACCCGGTGGACGCGCAATAATTCCTGGAGATGTTTTTCGTAGCCACTGAAGTAGCCAAGCTCGGCAGCATGTTGGAGTGCAAATTCCAGAGGCTCGATCGTGTGGTCAAAGCTCAGGAGTCGAATGGTGCAGGGAAGCCCGCGGGTGGCGCGCAGGACGGTGAGCGCGTTGGCTGCGGCCCCGAGGCCAACATCCCAAATCACGAATTCGCCGGCGTGATGCGTGAGCCGCTCGCGGAGTTGGAGTTGTTTGACGTAAAGCGCCTCGGCTTCGGCGACCGGGCCGATGACGGGATGAAAAGTTTCGCCGTGCGCCAGCGAATGAAGACTGTGCGCACCGTTGGCGAGTTGGACAAGTTTGTAACCGGAGGTTTGCACGACGGCACTCAGGTTGGTGTCCACGCTTTAGCGTGTTGGGCGTGGAGCAGCCTGCAGGCTGGACTCCAACCGGTTCACAGTTGCGCCATCGCCTTGTCCAGCGCGGCAAAAAGCTGACCCATTGTCGCTTCCGTCTCGTCGCCCATGTTGGAAATGCGGAAGGTTGTGCCCTTGATTTTTCCGTAGCCGCCGTCAATGAGAAAGCCCTGGTCTTTCGTCAGTTTCTGGAGCTTCGGCACGTCCACGGCGCGACCGCCGGGTTTCGCGCCGTTGTTCACGCAAGTGAGTGTGAGTGACTCGAAGCCTTTTTCCGGGAACAACGTGAAGCCGTGCCTGGCCGCCCAGTCACGCGTCATCTGGTTCGTTTTGCGATGGCGGGCGTAGCGATTCTCCAAACCTTCGGCAAAAAACTCGTCGAGCTTGAAACTCAATGCGTAAGTGTGGGCGATGCTCGGCGTGCTGGGCGTCATGCTTTGCTCGGCGTTCTTCTGGAACTCGACCAGATCGAAATAATAGCCGCGATCCTTCGCCGTGGCCGCTTTCGCCAGCGCGGCGGGCGAGCAGACGAACACCGCGAATCCCGGCGGCATGGCCCACGCCTTCTGGGTGCCAGCGAGCAACACGTCAATGCCCAGTTCGTCGAACCTCAGCGGCACGGCGGTCATCGAACTGACCGAGTCCACGATGAACATCACGTCGGGATATTTTTTCTTGAGCGCGGCAATTTCCGCAATCGGGCTCATCACGCCGGTCGAGGTCTCGTTGTGGATTACGGTGAGCGCGTCGAACTGGCCGGTGGCGAGCTTCTGATCCACGGCATCGGCGCGGATGGGCGAACCCCACGGGACCTGCAACGCCTCGGCGTCCTTGCCGCAGCGCTTCGACACGTCAAACCACTTGTCCGAAAACGCGCCGCACATGCAGTTCAAAACTTTTTTGGCAACGAGATTGCGGATCGCGCCCTCCATCACACCCCACGCGCTGGACGTGGAGAGATAGACCAACTGCTTCGTCGAGAGCAGTTGCTGCAACTGCGGTTGAATTTTCGTGTAAAGGTCTTTGAAGCCCTGTCCGCGATGGCCAATCATCGGCGAGCAGAACGCCTTGAAGGTTTTTTCGCTGACCTCCACCGGTCCCGGAATG
>CAYIOH010000128.1:3039-9120 GCA_964364975.1 uncultured Bifidobacteriaceae bacterium | reverse complement strand
GGTCGCGCCCGCGAGATAGCTGTCGGGGTTGCGGTTGGCGGCGATGGCGCGCAACACCTCCTTCTCGAAATCGCCTATGGGCATAACTGGGCGGCAATTTGGTAGCCGCGATGACCGCCGTAATGACGAAGCCCCTCGATGATCAGGGGAATGGTTTCTTCGGTGATTTCGGTTTCTTCGTTCCAGGACCAGAAGCATTGGGCAAAGAACTCCTTGAACGTCCGCCTAGCCAAAGCCAGGCGGCGCTCACTTTCAGATTTCTTGCTCTCATTCATGCCACGAAAACTACGCCTTTTGAAAAGCCTCGGCAAGGCAGGGTTATGTTTTTCGCGTTTCCTTCGCCCAGGTGTCTTTCAACGTAATCGTCCGATTGAAAACCAACTTGCCGGGCGCGCTATCTTTATCGAGCGCAAAGTAGGCGAGGCGCTCGAATTGATAACGCAGTTCGGGCTTCGCGTCTTTCAGTCTCGGCTCGCATTTGGCAATGACCACTTCGAGGCTTTTTGGGTTCAGGACGGATTTGAAATCGCGCCCGTCCTTTTCCGGCTCGGCTTCGGTGAAGAGGCGGTCGTAGAGGCGCACCTCGGCGTCCACGGTGTGCTGCGCGCTGACCCAATGAATCGTGCCTTTGACTTTGCGGCCAGCCGTCGCGCCGCCGGTTTTGCTGTCAAGGTCGGCGGTGCAGCGAAGTTCGGTGACGTTGCCGGCAGCGTTTTTCACCACTTCGTCGCACTTGATGATGTAGGCGTATTTGAGGCGCACTTCGCCGCCGGGTCTGAGGCGGAAATATTTCGGCGGCGGCACTTCCTTGAAATCATCCTGCTCAATGTAGAGTTCGCGGCTGAACGGAATCTTGCGTTTGCCCGCGTTCTCGTCTTCGGGGTTGTTCACAGCTTCAAGTTCCTCGGTCCTGCCTTCGGGGTAATTCGTGATGACGACTTTGATTGGGCGGAGCACGGCCAGACGGCGGAGCGCGCGTTTGTTCAAGTCCTCGCGGATGGCGAATTCCAGCACGGCCACGTCGGTGATGCCGTTGTATTTCGTGATGCCGATGTTGTAGGCGAAATTCCGCAGCGCCTCCGGCGTCACGCCACGCCGTCGCAGACCAGAAACGGTTGGCATCCGGGGATCGTCCCAGCCATGCACGAGTTTCTCGGTTACGAGTTGCATCAGCTTGCGCTTGCTCATCACGGTGTAGCCGAGGCTCAGGCGGGCAAACTCGTACTGGCGGGGCAGGGGACGTGGCAAATCGAGACTCTCCAGAATCCAATCGTAAAGCGGGCGATGCACCTCGAATTCCAACGTGCAAATGCTGTGCGTGATGCCTTCGATGTAGTCGCTCAGGCAGTGCGCGAAATCATACATCGGGTAGATGCACCATTTGTCGCTGGTGTGATGGTGCTCCGCGTGACGGATACGATAGATGAGCGGGTCGCGCATCCAGATGTTCGGCGCGGCGACATCAATCTTGGCGCGGAGCACGCACTTGCCGTCGGGAAACTCGCCGGCCTTCATGCGGGCGAACAGGTCGAGATTCTCCTCCGCGCTGCGGTTGCGGAACGGACTTTCCTTGGCGTTGCGGCGATATTCGTCGGTTTCATCCGGTGTCAAATCGCAGACGTAGGCCTTGCCTTTCTTGATGAGTGCCACGGCGTAATCGTAAAGTTGCTCGAAATAGTCGGAGGCGTAAAAGGGCTCCAAGGTAGGGCGCGTCACTCCGTGCGCGCCGCCACTGGCGTTCGGAGGAGCGGCGGGCAGAGGACTGCCCACCCTACCAACAACAGGCCCAAGATAAAAATCCGATTTGCCGTTGCTCGTAATCGTATCCGGCGTTTTGCCTTTGGGCTTCAAACCAAGTTTGTCATCCGCCCAGCCGGCGATGAGCCAGTTCACATCTTCGATGATGGAGTCCACATACTCGACGGCTTCCTTGGTCGGGTTGGTGTCGTCCATGCGCAGGTTGCAGACGCCGCCGAACTCGCGGGCGATGCCGAAGTTGAGGCAAATGCTTTTCGCGTGGCCGATGTGCAGGTAGCCATTCGGCTCGGGCGGGAAGCGTGTGTGGATGCGCGGATATTTCTTTTCCTCGACGTGCTTGGCCACGATGTCGCGGATGAAATCAGACGGCGCGGGTGCGGCGGCCGTTGCGTTTTCTATGCTCGGATTGCTCATTTTGCCGTGGGGAAAGTATCATTGCAAAAGGGCGGTGACTAGGCAAAGATGACTCCGACAGAGGCGAAACAAGCATGACGCTGACTGAAATCTTCCCCGACGAGGAATACCGATTCACACTCCGTTTCGGTCGCGGGGAACCGGCTGCGTTCTTCGCCGCGACGGGGCATCACGCCGAAGTGCTCGCACAGCGACGGCACTCGCTGCGCATCGAACCGAATACATACGCGGCCTTGCTACCCGAGGGTGTTGAGTTACTCGAAGAGACGGCGGACCTGGCGCGGGAGTGGAACGGCTTCACGCCGGAATCCGAGGTTGAGTTTCCATGGGAAGAATGTTTGGAACTCGGCAAGTTTTGGGAGGCGGACTATCTGTTGCTCAAATGCGAAGCCGGAGGCGAGATTCGACTCTGCGGTGGCTGCCTCTGTTTTCCATCCTCCTGGCGGTTAAGCGACAAGGTTGGCAAACCGATTGAAGCAATTCACGCAGGCGTGCCCGGACTGAACGACAGCATCGGTCCGGCAATTCACAAGTTTCTCGCGGGGCTAAAGCCTGGTGTCGCCTGGTTGCGGCACAACTGGGGACTCAGCCGCTCGCCGGAATTGAACCAGCATCCGGATCGTGGTCTGCCGCGGCTGGACAAGAAAGTCCAGGCGGATGAAGTCTGGTTGCGCGTGGAGCGCCACGCGTTGGTTGCGCTGCCGCAGTCAAAAGGAATTTTGTTCGGCATCCGCATCGAGAACCATTCGCTGAGGGAGGTGAAAGCGGATGCGGTTGCCGCGCGGCGGCTGGTTCACGCACTGGAAACGATGCCGGAAGAAATGGCACGCTACAAGAATCTCGCCGATGCCCGTGCGACGCTCATCCGGCTGCTGGCCGGGCCGTGAACCGCACAACGCGGGTCAAGATTTAAGGGTGCGATTTTTCGCGCGCGATTCCTCGGCGAGCTTGAGTTTGAACTGATCCAGCTTCTTCTGCATGGAATCGTCACCCGCGCCAAGAATTTGCGCCGCCAGCAAGCCCGCGTTCTTTGCCGCATTAACGCCAACGGTGGCAACCGGGACGCCCGGCGGCATTTGCACGATCGAGAGCAACGAATCCATCCCGTCCAGCGCCTTGCCTTGAATCGGCACGCCGATCACGGGCAACGTGGTGAATGCTGCCGTCACGCCAGGCAAATGCGCCGCGCCGCCTGCGCCACAAATAAAAACGCGGATGCCTCGCTCGCGCGCCGAGCAGGCGTAAGCTTCCAGATCATGCGGCGTGCGGTGGGCGGAAATTACTTTTGCTTCGGAGACAATTCCGAATTCGTTCAAGGCATCCGCGGCGGCTTTCATCGTGGGCCAATCAGAGTCGCTGCCCATGAGGATGGCGACCAAAGGTTTTGTAGACTCATTGTGTTTCATGCGCCAGCGGATATAAATGAATCATGCGCGTTTGGGAAACTAAAATTGGCAGGGACGAATTCCACTTCGTCCCAGACTCTGCTGCCAAAGTCGGGAATGTGGTACGCGTCCTTGCCAAATTCAAATGAATCCTTGGCGCACGCTCGCAGAATTCCTGGCGTTGGGGCGGAACACCTCGCTGCTGCTGGCGGCACTGGTTTTGGCGGGCACGGGTGAAAAACTCTGGCTTGGCTTCGCGCCCAAATACCTCGAAACGCTGGGAGCGGGGGTGTTCATCATCGGCCTCTTCGATGCGCTGCAAACTTTTCTCGGGGCGGTCTATGCGTATCCCGGCGGGTGGATGACGGATCGCTGGGGGCAACGTCGGTCATTGCTGTTGTTCAATGCGATCTCACTTGGGGGCTATCTGCTCGTCCTGCTCTGGCAACATTGGATTGCGTTGCTGCTCGGCTCGTTCCTTTTTCTCGCGTGGAGCGCTCTGTCGTTGCCAACGACCTTCACCGTGGTGGCAACTTCGCTCCAGCGGCATCAGCACACGATGGGCATCGGCGTTCAATCCTTGGTGCGCCGCGTGCCGATGATGATTGGTCCGCTGGTTGGCGGCTGGCTGGTTGATAAATTCGGCTGGGCTGACGGCGTTCGCTATGCGCTGATTTTTTGCATCGCGCTGAGTTCGCTGACGATGTTGTTCCAACGGTTCATGCTTGAACCTGGCCGGGCCGACCTGCCGGTCAGCCCGGACGCGCGGCAGCGTGTCCCTACCTTCCTTGACGTAGTAAAATCCTTCACGCCCGCCCTGCGCGAATTGCTGGTGAGCGACATCCTCATTCGCTTCTGTGAGCGGATTCCGTATGCGTTCGTGATTCTGTGGGCGATGGATTACGATGGGCTGAACGCCCAGCAATACGGCTACCTCTTCGCATTCGAGATGAGCACAGCGATGATTTGCTATATCCCGGTTGCGCATCTCGCGGACAAATACGGTCGCCGTCCGTTCGTGCTCATCACGTTCGTTTTCTTCACGCTGTTTCCGGTGACGCTGCTGTGGGCACACAATTTCGCGTGGCTGGCGCTGGCGTTCGTCGTGCGCGGGCTGAAGGAATTTGGCGAGCCGGCGCGGAAGGCGCTCATCATTGGCGAGGCCACGCCGGAATTGCGGGCGCGCACCTACGGCGCGTATTACCTCATCCGCGATTGCGTGGTGACGATGGGTTCGTTTCTCGGCGCATGGCTGTGGAGCATCAGTCCGCAGGCAAATTTCATTGGCGCGGCGATTTGCGGTGGGCTTGGAACGGTTTGGTTCTGGTGGTTTGTCTTCCGGCGGCAAAGGAGTGGACCGTCGTTCAAAAGCGCGTCAGTTCAGCGCGGCACACGTCAATCTTGAAGTAGTTTAGTTTCAACCGCACGGCCGCCAGCGTCAAACCGGATGCCCAGCCATGCGCTATCCATTTTCATCATTCCCCGTTGAAGGCCGAGCCAGTAGTTAAAATCCCATGGGCTGCGAAACGGAAAGTTTTCCGGCTCGCCCAGCAACTCCGTAATCTCCTGCTTGGTTTTACTGATGAGAAGCCCCTGATCGATAAGGCTGCGATACATTTTGATACGAGGAGCGTCAATTGAAAGAGCGGTGGCAGAATATATTTTCTCTTTGCGGCCTTGATTCCACAGTTCCTTGTCAAACGCGATGTCGTGACGTTCTTCCCACTTGGTGTAGAGGAAATTAGACGAAATTAGCAAAATGAACACGACCGACCCCAAAATGGCAGCGCAAATAGTTTTTAGATTCGATGGCTTTGGTTTTGGCGAACGAGCAACGTTTTCCATGTCCCAGACGTTAGGTCGTTGTCTTTCATTGTCCAGAATTCAATTCGTGCAAATCTATGAAACCCGTGTCAACATCCGCCGCCATGACGACCGCAAACAAAGTCACCATCCTGCGGATGCTGCTGACCCCGTTTTTCGTTGTCGCGGTGCTTTACTATGGCAAGACCGGGAACGAGGCGTATCGGCTGGTGGCGTTGCTGACGTTTGCGGTCGCGGCAATCTGCGATGGCGTGGACGGCTACATCGCGCGCCACTACAACCAACACAGCGAGTTGGGCGCGATTCTCGATCCGCTCGCAGACAAATTGTTGCTGGTGTCCGGCGTGGTGTTGTTGAGTTTCGATCACGGGCCGCTGCTCGGGCAGATTCCACTATGGCTCACCGGCACGATCATCGGTCGCGATCTGTTGATTTTAATCGGCATGGTGGTGATTCAGATGACGGTGGGCAAAGTCAGAGTGCGACCGCGGATCATCGGGAAAATCGCCACGGTGCTCCAGATGGCGTCCGTGCTCTGGCTATTGCTGAAATGGGACGCGGGGTGGGGTGCGCGGTGGTTTCTGTATGTGGCGATGGGCGCGGCGCTCTGCACGGGCTTTTCTGGGCTGCTCTACGTTTATGACGGTGTGCGACAACTGAGCGCCAGCCCAAAAAGCTCCGCGAGCGAACCGCCGGGGAA
>CAYIOH010000128.1:0-2939 GCA_964364975.1 uncultured Bifidobacteriaceae bacterium | reverse complement strand
GACATCGCGCCGGACTTTTCCGCCGGGACGAATGGCGGCGGAAAAGCCTCCCTGGCTGATTTCAAAGGCAAGAGTGTCATCCTCTACTTTTATCCTCGGGACGACACGCCGGGTTGCACCAAGGAGGCGTGTGCGTTTCGTGATCACTTCGCGGAGTTTCGGAAGAAAAGCGCGGTGGTGCTGGGCGTGAGCGTTGACCCGGTGAAGGCGCACGACAAGTTCGTGAAGAAATACAAACTCCCGTTTACGCTGTTGGCCGACGAAGACAAGAAAATCGTGCAAGCCTACGGCGTTTGGGGACAGAAAAGCTTCATGGGTCGGAAATACATGGGCACGCATCGCGTCACCTTTCTCATCGGCCCGGACGGCCGTATCAAAAAGATTTGGCCCAAGGTGAAGCCGGAAGAACACGCGGAGGAAGTCTTGGCCGCTTTGTAATCGCCATTTGACATCGGGCGTGGCGTGGATAATTCTTTGCGTCGATCACTTTAAGCCGTCAACCAAACAACGAAAGAACTACGATTATGGCCATTGCAGTTGGAACGAAAGCGCCGGACTTTACGCTCAAGTCCAAGTCGCCCGTGGATGCGGACGTGAAATTGAGCAACAACTTCGGCAAGAAAAACACCGTGCTGCTGTTTTTCCCGCTCGCCTTCACCGGCGTGTGCACCGCCGAGATGTGCGACATCACCGCCGGTTTGGGCGCTTACACCGGCCTCAACGCCGACGTGATCGCCATTAGCGTGGACAGTCCGTTTGCGCAGCAGGCGTGGTCGCAGAAGGAAAAAATCGGCGTCACACTCGCCAGCGACTTGAACAAAGAGGTCACGAAGGCTTACGACGTGTTATTCCCAATGCTCGCCGGGGTAGGGGACACGTCGGCGCGCGCGGCGTTCGTGATTGATAAGAATGGTGTGGTGCAATACAGCGAGCGGACAGCGACGCCTAAGGATTTGCCGAACTTCGAGGCGGTCAAAGCGACCTTGGCAAAGTTGAAGTAAGACGAAGAAAAGCTAACGCAGAGGCGCGGAGGTCGCGGAATTTCGCAGAGATCGCCAAGGGTGTTTTGTTTTCCACACCTCCGCGTGTCTTTGCGTCCTCTGCGCCTCTGCGTTCAGCCGAGTCAGCGTGCTTCGGAGTTCGTTCGCATCCCACGCAGTTCAATCGTTTCTCCGTTGCGCCAAGGGCGCTCTGCCTTGTTAATCGTCAGCGCGCGCGGCAGGAGTTGGATTTCGTGGCCAAACATTTCCAACGCCACGGTGCCAGGTAGAAACATCGGGTCGAGAAAAACGCATTTGCCGAACGGGACATCGAACGGCACCGCCCGGGCTTGGGAGAACTTCAGCGCCTGTGCCGCGTTTGTGGCTGCCCGCTCATCGGGGAACGTAATCCGCACGTCGTGGATGTCCAGCTTGTGCTGATTCACGATGAGCACGGGCACACCAGATTCGGCGGTGAAGGTGACGACCCACGGTCCCTTGACGACGCGGCGATGCTCAATCCACTTGAACACAACGGTGTATCCAATCAGGATTAGGGCGAATCCCAAAATGGCTCCCCAGAGGAAGTAATTGCGTTTCACAGGTCGTGACAGTTTGCGACTTGGCGAAGAGTGTCAAGTAGCGCGATGCTTCCGAAATGCCGAGAAAGTGAGGTGAACCAAGAAAAACTGCATGCGTAAATTCTGAATTGCTCGCATGCCGAGCCGTAGCCCGAAGCGAAATTTTCATCACTTAATCGGCCCGCCCTACGTGCTTCGCACTTCGGCGCGGCAGCCCCGAAAGCTTTCGGGGCTGGTGGAGCCGACAGGATTCGAACCTGCGACCTTCTCATTGCGAACGAGACGCTCTACCAACTGAGCTACGACCCCATCCACCCGTGCGCGAACACGCATAGCTTTGACACAACACGCCGCGCCGTGCAACTCCGGATTTGCCCGCCGGTCGAGGTTGGATGACACCGGTTATTTTCGCCATGGACGGGCGGGTGGAAAATTCCGATGCGCTGCCGCGGACGAACGCGAACCAAGGCGGCCCCGCAGACTATTTCGCCCGGGCCACCGCAATCAGGCTTTGGCCGAACGGCGGCGGGCAGAGACGCGATTCGCACCAATAGACAGACGGAAAAATAGCGCGGTCGAAAAATCGCACGGAGCCGGCATCAAACGAGCGCTTTCCTAGAAAGCGGAAATTCAGCCACCACGCAAAGTAACCGACGCAGTTGAAATAGTTGAGGCGCGCGATTTCAAACCCGGCGTTCTCAAGTTTTCGCTTCAATTCCGCTTTCGCATAGCGGCGATGGTGGCCAAAGGCCCTGTCAATGGGCGCGTATATTTCCTGCCGTGCCGGGACGAACAGGCAGAGGCGTCCCTTCGCCACGCCCAGCAGTCGGACGTAAACCGCCAGTTCCCGTTCGTCGTCGCGGATGTGTTCAAGCACGTTGATGCTGACAATGCCATTCCACGGCCCGGTGTCGGTCAATGAATCCACCGTGCCTTCGACGAGTGGTTGACCCGGAAACGACCGGCGAAATTCGCGGCAGAAACCGGCGTCAGGTTCGACGGAGAGCAGTTGCTCAACGCCGGGAACGTTCCGGAGCAGTTCGGTGATCTGGCCGATGCCGGCGCCGATTTCGAGAACGCGGCCGCGCAGGTGCGGCGTAAATTCGCGGACCAGCGCCCGGCGGTAGTTCTTCGCGGCGCGCAACACGTGGAACTCGAAGTCGGGGATGTGCGCCTGTTCGTTGGGGCGTTCGTTCATCCGCGGGAAAAGAAGTTGTATTTGATGATGCACCACAACGCGTACACGCCGTCGCGCCAGCCGATTTTCTTCCCTTCGGCGTAGGTGCGTCCATGGTAGGAAATGGGCACTTCGTAAATGCGGATGCCTTTGAGCCTGGCGACCTTCGCGGTGATTTCGGGTTCGAAGCCGAACCGGTCT
>CAYIOH010000127.1:0-9136 GCA_964364975.1 uncultured Bifidobacteriaceae bacterium | reverse complement strand
GAATCTGCTACTGTCGTTCCCGTGCCATCATCAAATTTCCACCAGCCCTCGAGGCCGTTGGTCACCTGTGCGTGGGAAGTGCCGATGGCAACGACGAGGGCCAACCAACCAAGCAGAAGCCGCACGATGTTGGTCGCGCTTCTACCGGCGCAAATCTCAATGGGCGGTTTCATTTCTTCTTCCCTCCGCCGAAGAGTTTGCTGACGACACTTTTTACCGAATTCACGGCTTTAGTGATGGATTGCTTGGCGCTGCTGGCAGCGGTCTTGACAGTTTGCGACACACTGTTGGCCGCTTTGCTCACTGAACTACTCACGGCCTGCACGGTTTTCGAGAAACTGCTGTTGCCGCTGCTAGAAACCGACTTGCCTCCAGAGCTACTGCTACTCGTGCCGGAGTGGCTGCTGACGCTGCCGGGCTTGGTGCTCTGTCCAGAGTTGCGAGATTCAGCGTAGTTACCAGCACTTGTCACCTTTGCGCCTAGCTTTGTCCCTAGCTCCCCCAGTTGTATGCCTAGTGACTTCATAAAGAAACCGCTGGTTTGGCTCCATTGCCCTGCATCAATGGCTGAAGCGCCTTGAATGCCTGTGTTGGCAATCTTAGTTGCACTTAGGGCGAGGTCGGCATAACTCCCATACTTCATTAAGTTCTCCAGGTTGTTTAACATTCCGGGATCGTCGGCAAAGGCATCTTCGCCCATTCTGTTATTAACAGCCCTCCCATTGATGCTGCCATCAACTGTCATTCCTGTGACTTCCTCAGCGTCTCGCACCATATTTCGGATTACAATACCAACACCGCCGTCTGCATGCCGTGTGAGTGCCTCGTTGCCTGTGGCGTAACCGATACCATAGGCAATCCCGCTTCCAATTATCACTCCGGCGTTAACAGGACTCCTAAATTCACCGACGAGATTCACAAACCCGGCGATCCGAGTTAGCGCGGACAGTCCGGTGGGATCAATGCCATTAAATGGATTGCCGTCGATGTATGTATAAGCAACAGGCTTCCATCCTGGCCCGATGTGTTTGACCGGATCGGTGGAAAGAAACACGCCCGCATCAGCCGAATAGTAACGAGCCCGCATGAAGTAGAGGCCGGGCAATTCCTCCATGACGCCTTGACTGCCAACGAACGTGAACGGTTGAGAGTTGAGAGTTGATGGTGGAAAATTGGTTGATCCCAAGCTGCGCCCGTATGGCGTGTAGGCGTATTGGGCCACGATGTTGGTGTTGCCGTCGGTGAGGGCGATGATGTTGGCCTGCGCGTCGGCGTGGTAGCAGGTCAGGCCGTTGGTCGCGTCCACCTTGTAGCAGAGGTCGGGGCCGTGGACATACCACGCCGTGATCACGCCCGCGCCGTTCATGTCGCACAAGGTGCGCTCCATGTTGCCCGCCAGGTCGAGGGCGAACCGAGTCTCGGCACCGTCCACCGTCTTGGCAATGCGCCGGCCCAAAGCATCGTAGCGGTTGGTGATGAGCTTCGTGAACTGAACGGGCAACTTGTAGTCCCAGAAGAGGCTCGTAACACGATTGTCTTCATCGTAGGTGAGCGCATAACTTTGTTCCGCGCTGGCTGCATTCGTCATGTTCCCACTGGCATCGAAGTGGTACGTCCAGTTGTTGTTCGTGCTCGCGGTGTCAACCTTGTTGGTAATCCGCCCCGATGGAGTGAATTGCGCGGTTTCGTCATGCAGGAACGGCATGGGCCAATTGAACGTGCCCTTTTCCGTCGAGCCAACTTTGTTGCCATTCCGGTCGTAGGCGTAGGTGAGGGCGATGTTGATCGCGTTGGTTGAGGATTGAGGGTTGAGAGTTGAGTGGCTGAGGTTCGTGATCTGGCCGGCGGTGTCGAAGGCGTTGGTTTGAACGATGCCGTTGGGATACGTGCGGCGAATGAGCCGGCCCGCTTGGTCGTAGGCGTAAGTCATTTGCCGCCCGGCCCAGTCCACCTGGTTGGTCAGGCGGTTCAAGGCGTCGTAGCCGTGCGTGAGCGTCTTGCCGTCCGGGTAGGTGAGGATGCTGACGCGGCCCAGGGCGTCGTAGGCATAACGGACTTTCTTGGAGAAGGCGTCGGTGCATTCGGTCACGCGATCCATCAAGTCGTAGCGCAACTGGCTCAACGTGGGCGGGCCGGAGCCGGTGCGCGTGAGAACTTCGGGATTGTTGTTGTCGTCATAGGCAAAGGCGTTGACGCGCCCGGTGTTGAACGTGACGGAGAGCACGCGGCCACCCGCGTCGTAATCCAGCGTGCGCGTCGTGCCGTTGGGGTCTTGCTGGGTCTTGAGCCGCAACAGTTCGTCGTAGGCATAGTGCCACTCGAAGTTGTCCTGGTTGCGTTCCAAAGTGCGTTCGTTGCGCGGGCCGTAACTCATCGCGTAATGTCCGCCGAGGGCGTCGGTGATGTTGGTGATGTTGCCCACGCCATCGTAGTCGTAAAGCCATTGGAAGTTTTCCGCGTCCACCCATTTGGTGAGGCGACCGCGTCCGTCATAGTCGTGGGTAGAAACGAAACCATTCGGAGTGGTGATGGTCTTGATGCGCCCGACCGGATCGTAAGTCGTGCGCTTGGTATCGCCCAAGGGGTCGCTTTCGGTAAGAACACGGTTGAGTGGGTCGTAGGTTTTGCTCCAAGATCGGCCGAGTTTGTCAATCACCGTCACCACATTGCCATTGGCGTCGAAAACATTCGTGACGCTCTGACCGAGCGGGTCTGACGCGGCGATGAAGCGGTTGGCCGAGTCATAAAAATTGGTGGCGGTGTTGCCGAGCGCGTCGGTGGCCCGATCCAGTTTGCCGCGTTGCGTGTAGAAGATGCGATTGGTGGCGCTGGCGCGGTCAACGGTCTGCGTGCGCTGATTGGCCGCATCGTAAAAGGAAAAAGTGAACTGGTTCTTTGCGTCGGACGCTGACAAGAGGTTGCCGTTAGCGTCGTAGGTTTTAGTAAAAATGCGCTGAAGCGGGTCAACCGTGCGCAGGACATTTCCATTCAGGTCGTAGGCGAAAGTAGCGATCTGGCCAAGCGGGTTGGTTTGCGCCAGCTTCCAGCCGACTTCGTTCACGGCAAAGGAATTGGTGTTATTCGCGGCATCCGACTGCGCAATGAGAAAGCCATTCGTGTCGTAGGCGAAGCGAGACGTGTTGCCGTTGGCATCGGTCGCACTGGTGACCAGTCCATTGGTCGTGTAGGCGTACCGCACCAGCGAACCAAGTGCGTCGGAGTGGTTAGTGAGATTGCCGCCAGCGTCGTAGGCGTAAGAATTCGTCCAGTTGAGCGCGTCAATTTCCTGTACCGCCTTGTTAAAGAAAGAGTGGAACACCCAGCGTGTAATTTCGCCAAGCTCGTTCGTCCGGGCAATGACGTTGGCCCGGCTGTCGTAGGCAAACAGCGTTTTCCAGCCAAGCGGCTCGGATATTGAGATTCGATTGCCGTTCGTGTCGTAGGCGTAGCTGGTGATATTTGTCAGCGGGTCTTGCTGCGCCGTGATGTGGCCTTTGCGGTCGTAAGTTTCAACCCACTGGAAGCCGCCCGGATCAATGTGAGTGATCTGGCGTTTGTCCGGCACGCCATAGCGCGTCGCGGTGGCGCGATTTAGCGCGTCCAGTTGATTCGTTTGCCGCCCGTACTGATCGTATTGCACCATGACGTTTGTGAAATTGCGCGGGTCAATGATTCGTTCAAGCAGGCCGTTGGCGTTGTATTGGAATTGCCAAGTGGTATTGGCGTTGGTATAGAAACCGGAGGTGTTGGTGAGCGACTTGGAGATGAGACGGTTGGTTGTTACATCATAGGCGAGGTTCACCTGCCAACTGCCTAACGTGACATTCGTCAACAGGCCGCGCGCTTCATCGTAGTTGAACTGGTAACTGCCTGCCGCCGTATCCACGACGCTGGAAACCCATCTTTGCGCGCTGTTCCACACAATCTGAACCTTGTTTCCGTTGAAGTCTTGAATTTCCCGCAAGCGCCCGACGAGATTGGCATCACCATACAAGGAGTGGAATCGGTACACGGTGCGGTCGGCGTTGGTCCAGAAGACGTCGCCGGAATAGATGTCGAAAGCCAACTCCCCACGATACTCCTTGTGGCGCGTGCGAAATTGCGCCGTTAGATTGGTGCGCGTCCAGGTTTCCACCGAACCGTCCCACATGAAAAGTCGCGCATCGAAGGTGTTATTCTCCACAACGACGCGAGTGTCAAAGGTGTGACGCCAACCATCGCTGAGGGTTCGCTTCAAATACGGGTCGTCGCTGCCATCGCCGGGCGGGGTGGTTGGCGTCGCGCTGCTGTAGCCGATGCGCAAATCAAAGGCGATCCCCGGCGTGGGCCTGGCCAAGACTGTTTGTTCCCAAGAAAACGCGCCCGAAAGCGGTGCAATGGCTTCCTGTCCTTGGTTGCGGCGGGAATCAAACAATGACTGCTCTCCATCACGGTCGGTTTCCTCAAATTCGATGGTGCCAGTGCCCAGCTTGGTCGCCGGGTGGCTGCCGGGTGGCGGAGTGGTGACGAAATTCCGCAGGTTGTCGGATGCGTTGGTTGAGTATGCCAGTTTGTAGTAACCGGTGATGAGCGAGTTTGTCCGCTGGTCGGAGAACATGGCGGCGCGGATTTCGGATTGATCGAGCGCGCGTTGGTAGATGGCCGCTTCGATGATTTCACCGTAGAAGAGCTTTGAGCTGCCGTTGATGCCGCCGATGGCGAGGCCGCTGCCGGTGGTATTGCCGACAACGCTGACGGCATCAAAGGGCTGCTGGCGCTGGCCGTCCACGAACACGTTGAAAACTCCGCCGTTGCGTGTCACCGCGACGTGATACCATCTTTCCAAGTAGGGCTGGGCAATGAGCGTGCGCGTGTAGGTGTTGAGACTCCCTTTGGTCACAAACTCGACGTTCCCGTTCGATACGTTGTAGCGGATGAGATACGAGAAGTTTGCCGATTCATTGCCATCCGAGCGATCCATGAGAATCACCATGTTCTCTGTCAGGGTGAGCGAACTGGGAATGGAAATGCGAAACCAACACGAGGCTGAAAAGACTCCGCCCGTGGCCGTCAGGCTGTTACTGGAGTCGTCGGCTTTGATGCTCGCGTTGTTGGTGAACGTGGCGGCGTGCGTTGCGGAAGTCAGAAGCCAGAAACCGGCAAGCAGCCGGCAAGCGCGGGAGACAAAGCAACGGCTCGCGAGGACGCTCGCCCCACCGGGCTTCAAGAATCTGTGTCCATACCAGTTCATCGGCGGTTAGAGCTTGGCAGCCGCGAGCTGCTTGACGTTGTTGCAGCGGACGATCTTGAGCGCGGAATTCGGAGCGCGCAGCGCGGAGTCATAAGCCAGCACGACTTCGGCGCGGAGGCCGTTGCGTTCAAGTTTGAAAGCCACGCAGTCTTCCGGGTTAACTCCAGCTTGCTCGGCCCAAATCTTGGCTTCGGCAGGAAACAGATTTGTCAGCGACCCAAATTCTCCTTCGCGCCGTAGCACTTTCAGCCCTTCCGGCGAAATCTCATCGCGCAAGGCTTTGTTCAGGAATTCAGCTTGTTCAGCCGTGGTCCGACCTCGGATGGCTTCGGGAATGGAAACAGCCTCAAGAAGCTTGGTTGAATCACCGCGGTGGAGTGCGTTGGCGAGGTTTTGAAGTGGAGCGAGGGCAGTGCGGCGCGGCTCATCCTTCTTCCACCAAAGCCAAACACCACCGGCTACGATTAGAAGCAGGAGAGAAATTCCGAGTGTCCGCCACGCTCTCATCGCTCGTCTCCACTGATCTGACTGATGAGGTTTGTGACAGAAACCGCTCGGCTTTGCAAGGGAAATCCATTTCAAGGTCACCGCCCTCTCCGCGCGCAGGCGTTGCGCGATTCGTATCTTGCGAGCGGAGTTTTCAAATTGTGACCCGGACGTGGTGTCGTTACGCTGCGGGAATATGAGACAAAGCAAAGCCAACAAGCTTAAAGTGGCCAGGCGTTTATTACTTTCAACGATCGTCACCCTTTCGCTGGCCCAAGCGACGGGTTCCGCTCAGGCCCAAACGGGCGACGGACTCGCCGGTTGGCAGTGGCGCGACGCGCGCGAATTGGACGTCGAAGGTAAAGGCTGGACGGACACGAAGAGTTTTTACGACCGGCTGCCCGCCCGGGCGGAGAACCGCGTTCGCCCCGACGTATGGAGTTTGAGTCACGACTCCGCCGGGATGAGCGTGCGCTTTGTGACCGACGCCACGACAATTGCCGCGCGGTGGAACTTGCGGCGAACGAGTCTGGCCATGCCGCACATGCCGGCCACCGGGGTGAGCGGTCTGGACTTGTATGTGAAAGGGCAGGGGAGTTGGCACTGGTTGGGTAACGGGCGACCGGAGAAACAGTCGGAAGAAAAGGTGCTGGTGCAGGGGCTGAAACCTAGGCAGCGGGAGTACCTGCTTTACCTGCCGCTTTACAATGGTGTGGAGGAATTGAGCTTCGGCGTTCCGACCGGCACGACGCTGGAGCTTCCGCCCCAGCGACCGAAAGGGATGAAGCCAATCGTGTTTTACGGGAGTTCGATTGTGCAGGGCGGCTGCGCGGCCCGGCCCGGCATGGCGTATCCGGCCATTCTTGGACGGCGGTTTGATTGGCCGACCATCAACCTGGGCTTCTCCGGCAACGCGCTCAGTGAACCGGAAGTGGCTCAATTCTTCGCGGAACTTGACCCGGCGGTTTATGTGCTCGATCCGTTGCCCAACATGACGCCCGAGATGGTGACCGAACGCCTGGAGCGGTTCGTCCAGATTCTTCGCGCCGCGCATCCAGCCACGCCGATTGTCCTGGTGGAACGCGTCGAGCGTGGTGATAGCCTTTTTGTTGCAACCCACCCCGAAAAATACGTCGGGGCCAACGCCCGCCTCCGGGAAATCTACAATCGCCTCGTCCAAGCCGGACAGCGGCGACTGTTCTATGTGCCGGCCGCCAAGTTGCTCGGCACCGACGGCGAAGCCACCGTGGATGGCAGCCATCCCACCGACTTGGGCTTCGTGCGGATGGCCGATGCGATCGAACCGGTCTTGCGTCGAGCGTTGAAATCAAATCGGTAGCGGCGAATCAAAACATGCCCGGAATGGCGAACGAAATAAGCGCGGAAATTGTTTTGGTGTGGTATTTCCCGACTCATGGATGGTAACCGTCCAGTTGATCCGGACCTCCATCACCGCCCCAGCGCCTTGCTCACCGCCGACTTCATTTTCTCCAGGCCGGTGCGGGCGATCTCCAAGGCATCCATTTCCCAATGCTTCCGATTGAACAACTCGAGCGACAACACGGTTTGTCCGCCGAGTTCGTGAAGGTTGCGCAAAATCTCCGTCAGGGGCGCCACCCCATCTCCAGGATAGACGCGATAGCTGTCGTCAATTTTTTCACGCGGCGGATCGGCGGGGTAATCGTTCATGTGCAGGACCTGAACCGCGTTCTTGCTCAGCAGCCTCAGCCCGGAAAAACCCGAGCCGCCCTTGTAAAGTTGGAAAACGTCCGCCAGCACGCACGCTTTGGCGTGGCCGCTCTCGATGGCCACGCACGCACATTCGCCGAGCTGGTTGAGATTCTTCGAGAAGCCCCAGAGTTCAAGCTGCGGCACGACGCCGATCTGATCACCAGCTTCCAACAAAACGCGGTAGCGTTCCGCCGCTTTCAACAAATCCAGCTTGGGCAACTCGGTCGCACCGGTGGGCGGAACCGCCAGTCGTTTGCCGCCGATCTGCGCGATCAGGTCCATTTCAAATTTTGCCCGCTCCAGGCCCTGCGCGCGCTTGGCGTCGTCGTCCGTGAGCCATTGCGGGAAGCCGATGGCACTTTCCACCGTGAGGCCAAGGTCAGCGATGCGGCGCTTCAAATCCGGCAACGAACCGCCTTCCTTCTGGTAGATTTCGATGGCGGCAACCCACGGCTCGATGGCTTGAAAACCCGCTTTGGCCGTGACTTCGATTTCTTTGACGATCCCCAGTTTCTGTCCGCGAATAGTGGCCGTGTTCAAACAGAACCGAAAACCGACGCTCTTCCTTGCGGCGTTTGTCCTGGATTCAGCCGCAACGGCGGATTGAAAGCCGCCCACGATCCCCGCGCCGACCAATACTCCCGCTTGCGTGACCGCCTGACGCCGGGAAATTCTTCGTGCTTGGCTGAACATGGTTGCAACAGGAACCAGTGGGTTCGGTTTTGTTTTCAAGAATGCCGATGTCCTACTCCATCGCCCCGGCTTTGTTGCGGCGCGCTTTCAACTCTTTCCAGGTGGTCAAAATGATTCCGCGTTCCTGGATGAGTTTCTTGACGGCGGGATCAGTCAACGCCCGGGCGTCCGCCAAACGGGACTCACTGGAGGTGGTGATCAGCGGAAAATCCTCCGTCGGAATGGAGGCGTGAAACAGAATTTCCGTCACGCCGGGTTTTAATTCCTTGAGCAAGGCGATGAATTTTTCCGTTTTTTCTTCCGGCTTCCAACCGTAGGAATCGGTGTGGAGGTCATCAATCACCGGCAACCCGGCGTTCCAGATTTTAGGAATCCAAGCGCGCAGCTTGCCGGACGCTTCGGGATTTTCCTTCAAGGCGTAAGTGGCATGACCGCCGATGACGAGAATCGGGATGCCTTTTTCCATGCCGACCTTGGCGAACCGCTCGAAATAATCGGGCCGGGCAAACAGCGTGCCCATGTGTGAATCCAGATGAGTGATGGGCAGGCCCATTTGCTCGGCACGATCAATCTGGGCGCGGATTTCTGTTTCAATTTCATCCGGCGACGCGTGGGCGGCCACTTGTTGCACCCCATGCCACAGGCATCCTTCCTCGTCCACCAGGCCGGGAACTTTGGGTTTGCCGGCGAGCGGCGGCCAGCGATAGAGCTTCCATTCCGACGTGAGCGTCAGGTGCAGACCGCTATCAACGTCGGGATGCAGTTTCAAATATTTTGCGATCTCCGGCACCCAGGGGCAGGGCATCATGACGCTCCAAGAGGTCGCCACGCCTTTTTCCACCGTCTCAATGCCGCCGAGATTGGACGAATGGGACATGCCCACATCATCCACGTGCAGGATGACGACCACGTCCTTCGGTTTCCAACCCAGCCGCTCGGCAAAAGTTATTTCCGCACGGAGGGTGGCGTGAGCAGCAAAGCGAGCAGCATGGGGAT
>CAYIOH010000126.1:0-9150 GCA_964364975.1 uncultured Bifidobacteriaceae bacterium | reverse complement strand
AGCGCTACACCATCAACGTGCGTTACGGTCGCGAACTGCGCGACGACCCGGAGAAGTTGAAGCGCGTGCTTGTCCCGGTGGGGATGAGTGAAACGGAGAATCGGGGAAACGGAGAAACGGGGATGGAAAGCGTCGCCGATTCCCCGTCTCGCCGTCTCGCCGGTTCGCCTCCCGTCATGCAAGTCCCGCTGGGCCAACTGGTGGACATCAAGACCACCAGTGGTCCGCCTCTGATCAAGAACGAAGACGGCGCGCTTACCGGCTGGGTCTATGTGGATATGACCGGACGCGACATCGGCGGCTACGTCGCCGACGCCAAGAAAGCCGTGGCGGAGAAAATCGAGAAAGCCGGCCTTCTTCCGTCTGGCTACCGTATCGAGTGGACCGGGCAATACGAACACATGCTGCGGGTAAATAAGCGCCTGTGGGTCGTTGTGCCAATCACGTTGGTCCTCATTTTTGTTCTGCTCTTCCTGAACTTTAAGAGCGTGATCGAGACTCTAATCATCCTGGCTTCCATCCCATTTGCGATGACCGGGAGCATCTGGTTCTTGTGGCTGATGGGTTACAACACGAGCATCGCGGTCTGGGTCGGCATCATCGCCCTCTCCGGCCTTGCCGCACAAACCGGCACGGTGATGATCATTTACCTCGACGAAGCCTTCCATGCCTACCAGAAGGCGGGCAAGATGAAGACCCAGCACGACCTCTTCGAAGCCATCACCTATGGCGCCGTGCAGCGCGTCCGCCCGAAGCTGATGACCGTCTCCATGATCACACTCGGTCTCGTTCCGGCCCTCTGGGCGCACGGCGCCGGCGCGGAAGCCATCCAGCGCATCGCCGCGCCGATGATCGGCGGCCTTGTTACCTCGACGATCCTTACGCTCGAAATCGTGCCCGCTATCTACTCGCTCTGGCGTGGACGCCAAGTTGAGTGGATCAAAGGCCCGAAGTCCAAGAAGAAGTCTTGGTCGGAACTGAGCGAGATTTTCGTCGAGATCGAGAAGAAAGAGCACGAAGCGGAACTCGCGAGAATAACTGCGGCCAATTAGCGGCCACCGCCAAACACATGAGCATTGAAGATACGATTGGCTATCAGGACGACACGCCGAAGTGCGGGGGATTTGGCAATCGAGAGTTATCGCGCCCTGAATAGCGTCAAACAACCGGAAGGGTGCATTTCTGATGAGCGAGCAAGACTTCATCGAACGAGAATTGAAAGAACTGGCCGGGTTGATTGGCCGGTTGCAACGCGGCGAACTGAAGCGACCCGAGTTCCGCAGCCACAGCGTTCATCTGGGCGTCTATACGCAACAGCAACCGGACCGCTACTTCGCCCGCATTCGCGTGCCGCTCGGCATTCTCACTTCCGCGCAATTGAACGCGCTGGGCGACGCAACGGCCCGTTGGGCGGATGATGAATGTCATTTGACCACGCGCCAGGGCGTGGAAATCCACAACCTGACTCTCGACGGCATGCTGGAGGCGCTGGCGGCGCTCGCGAAGGTCGGGCTTTCTTCGCATGAAAGCGGCGGCAACACGGTGCGGGGCATCGTCGTGTGTCCGCACGCAGGCCAGAAGGAAACCGAGCCATTCGACGTGACCGAACACGCGGCGCTGGTTAACCGGCATTTTTTACGGCATCCCGACTTTCAGTCCTTGCCTCGCAAAATCAAAATCGGTTTTTCCTGCTGCAACGAGGATTGCGCGCATACCCTGCTGCAAGATCTCGGCTTTCAAGCCCGCACGGACGGCTCGGGGCAGCGCGGCTTCAGAGTTCTGGTGGGCGGCGGCGCGGGGGCGTTGCCCCGCCTCGGCAGGGAGTTGTTCGATTTTCTGCCGGCCAAAGACTTGCTGATCTTCACCGAAGCCTTCCTGCGCATGTTCAATCGCCTGGGCGACCGGCAAAACCGGCGTCGCTCGCGCGTAAAGTTTTTGGTTGAATCACCCGGCTTGGAACGGCTGCGCGAGGAAGTGTTGAAGGAATGGGACGCGCTCAAGACTGCCGGAAAAAAGTGGCCTTCAGTCGAGCCGTCCAGCAGACGCTCAGTCGGCGACTCGCTTTCCAGCGTGCGCGTGTCAGTCTCCGGCGGGAATCTCACCAGCAGCCAACTCCGCCGACTGGCGGCGCTCATCGAGCAACGCGCGCTCACTGTGCGCATCACACCCGAACAAGGCTTTCTGTTGCGCGACATTCGACCTGACCAGCTTTCCAGCGTCAAAACCGCGTTGCTCGAAGCCGGCCTTGTCCCACGAAACGCGGCGCTCCGCCTTGCGGTTTGTCCCGGCTCGACGGCTTGCTCGAACGCATTCACGAATTCGCGCGCCCTGGCCGAAGACCTCTCGCAAAAACTGGCGAACACCGCGAACGGCGAACCCGGCCAACCCCTGCGAATCCGCGTGAGCGGCTGCACCAACGGCTGCGCGCTTCACGTCATGGCGGATATTGGCCTCGAAGGACTCGCGCAACGGTGCGATGGCGCGCTGATTCCAGCGTATCGTCTCTGGCTCGGTGGTCGCGCCCATCAACAACACCCGCGGCTGGCAACCGACCTTGGCATCGTCCCCGCGCGGCTCGTGGCTGACTGCGTCGCGGACGTGGTTTCGGTTTACCAGCGCGACCGGCGATCAGATGAAGGCCTCGCCGCGTTGCTGGACCGAATCGGAGTCAAACCGTTCGCTGCCGTCATGCAACGACACCAGAAATCCGGCGACTTGCGCGCGTTGATGACCGACGTCGGTGACCAAGCGCCTTACCGCGCTCAAAACGAAGCGCCCGCCACGACTTGCTAGACGCGCTGAGGTTGGCTCCTGCGGCGGTTGCAGGGGATTCATTGACTACGAAATACACGAATCACACGAAAGAGGTTCGGTAGGGACGCGTTCCACCGCGTCCGATTCTCTTCAAAATTAGTTTGGGACGCGGTGGAACGCGTCCCTACCACGATTTCGTAAGTCCGCCGGTAGCTTGGGCAGATTCATTCCTTGCCAGCAAAGAATTGTTCGCGGAAAATCCCGTCACTCTCGAATCACGCGCATCGCCACAATGAGTTTCAATTCGATAATCGCGCAGTCCGAACGCCCGTCCGGCGCCAGCCAGACGGATGACGTCGCGCATTTCTCGGAGGCCAATGCCTGGCGCGACGTGGGCACGGGCTGGCAACGCGTCTTCGGCAGTTTTCGCGGCACGGGCTACAGCATCGAGTGGCATGACTTTGTGGCCAAGCGCGAATTCGATTGGGCGCCGAGTTTTCATCCGGACTGCGTGGAGTTGTGCTTGAACCTCGGCGGCAATGGCTTTGTGGAAGGGCGCGGCAGCCGCACGGAGTTCGCGCCGAACACGGCGGGGTTTTATTACCGGCAGAAAGAGCCGCTGACCGCCAAGCGCACGGCGGGCGAACGGCACCAGTTTTTCACAGTGGAATTCTCCTGCCCGTTTCTCGCCAAACATCTCGCGGAAACCAAGGGCATGTTGCATCCGGTGGTGCGCGCGGCGATGGATGGATGCCCATGCGAGCAAGTGACGGGGGCCACGGTCCGACTCACGGCGCAGCAATTGCAGATGATCTCCACGCTCCGCCAACCGCCGGTCTATGCCGCCGCGCAACCGGTGTGGTATCAGTGCAAAGCTCTCGAACTGGCGGTGATGTTTCTTGTGCAGCCGGAGGAGGAATTCTTTTGCACCCGGCAGCAACGCCTCGCGCAGGAGCGCGTTGAGCAGGTGATTTTCCTTTTGAAGCAAAACCTTGCCGAGCCGCCGACGCTGGAGGAACTGGGGAAGAAGATTGGTTGCAGCCACTTTTATCTCAGCCGCGTTTTCTCCAGCCAGACGGGCCAGACCATCACGCAATATTTGCGTCAGCTTCGCATGGAGAAGGCTGCGGAGCTGTTGAAGTCCCGCGAGTACAACGTGACCGAGGCGGCGCTGGAGGTGGGCTACAACAGTCTGAGCCACTTCAGCGCGGCGTTTCACGAGACGTTCGGCTGCTGCCCCGGTTTGTATCCGCTCAAGACGCCCACGCAACGTCCGCGTTAGCCGCCGCAAGCCGCCGACAATCTTTCGCAAGCCGCCGACAGCGCGGTTCGGCGGGTTCGGTTAAGGTCGGGCCACCGAAAAAATTTAATTACCAATAAACCGACCATGAAAAGAGAAAGAAACATTGCAGTGATGGTTGCCTGCGGACTGCTGGCGGTGGCTTCAGCCCCGGCCACCGAGCGCATTTTCACCTACACCTACGAGCCCGAAACGTTGCCCAAGGGCGTGTTCGAGGCCGAACAATGGGTCACGCTGCGCGCGGGACGCAACGCCGCCGTCGGCCAAGAGGATTATTATCGCCTGCAATTCCGTGAGGAACTGGAATACGGCGTGACGGACAATTATCAGATCGCGCTTTACTTCAATCACCAATACGAACACTTCAAGAACCCGGCCACGGGCGCACGGACTTCGCATTACCGCCAGAAGGGTTTTTCGCTGGAGAACAAGCTGTTGGTGTTGAACCCCGCGGAACACATGGTCGGGTTGGCGCTCTATCTCGAACCGACGCTCGACGCGGCGGACGGGATGTTCAAGCTGGAGGAAAAGATCATCCTCGGCCAGCGCCACGGCGACTGGAAATGGGCTTTCAACCTCACGCACGAAACCGAGTGGGAGCATGATTATCAGGACACGGTGGGCGAGTTTGAAGCGACATTCGGCATCGCGCGGCAGTTAGGCTTCCGCTGGTCGCTCGGCGTGGAGATGCGTCATCATGCGGAGACGGAGGAATATCGCGACTGGGAAGGCTACGCGTTTTATCTCGGCCCGGTGTTGAGCTACCGCCGCGACCGATGGTGGGCGGCCCTCACGGTGATGCCACAGATCTACGGCGCGAATTTCCAGGGCGACCCCGACGGTGAATCGTCCTTGGACCTTGATGGCCACGAACGGGTGAACGTGCGGTTGCTTTTCGGGTTCAGCTTCTGATGTGGCGACACGGTTCAACCTTGTTGTTGTGCGCCGGCCTCTGGCTGATCGCGGGCGGTTGCGCCACCCTTTCGCCCAACCCGTCCGCTGCGCCACCAACGTTACCTCCCGACGGCGGCACGCCTTTGCTGACCGATGAACAGGTAACAGCGGCGCGCACCCTTTTCGTCGCCAAATGCACGAGCTGCCACAAATTTTATCCGCCCGCGAAATACAGCGAGACGGAATGGAATTCCTGGATGCGCAAGATGAGCCGAAAAGTCCGGCTGAAGGGGGCAGAGGACGAACTGTTGCGCGATTATCTTTCGCTGTTTCGCCGGTGATCCACTCCGGTTTCCCGTAAATCTGCGGCGTCAACTTTACTGGCAACCCGGATGGCGACCATCACCTCGAACTCGAAGGCCACGAGCGCGTGAACGTGCGGCTCATCTTCGGGTTTGATTTTTGACGCGCCGTTTTCTGTTCACGTGCCTGGCTGCTCTCGGCGCGGTGGACACGCGGCCAAGGCTGCACCCCCAACCCACCTGCCAATCGCCGAACTCAACCTACCCGCAAGCGCCGATGATGCCGTCGGCAAGCGACGCCAATAGCCAAGCCGGCCCGGATTCCACGTGCAGACCACGATGTCACCGTTCGCCAGCCAGATGGCATCGTGCGGATGCTTGAAACCCTGCGTTCCGAGCAGCTTGCCGACCTCGATCACGGAGATGACTTTGTTCTCCTGGTCGAGGACCAACACCGGGCCATCCAGGTTCGGCACGAGCACATAGTTGCCCCAAACGTCCGCGTTGCATGGCGTGGTGATTTGCGGCGATTCAACAGTGCTGTGGTAGAGACCGTTGAGCGTGGAATACTCGAGCCGCTTGTTGCCGCGGTCCGCTGCGAGCAGAAGGTTGCGACGCGGATCGAAGGTAATGCCGTGCGGACAATTCAGTTCGCCGTGCGCCGCGCCGAGACCTCCCCATGACTTGCCGGCATAAACGCCATCGTGCTGCTTCAGCACGTGGATCATGCTGCTGCCATAGCCGTCGGCCACGATGACATTCTCACTGCCGGGCAGCGCGACGACATCAGTGGGCTTGTAGTTGCCCATGAATGCCGGCCATTTTCGCGTCCACTCAATCGTGCCGTCGAGCGTCGTCTTATGAACTGTCGCGTCATTGTTCGCGTGGTAGAGGTGCGCCTTCCCCTCCTTGTCCACGTGGATGTTCAATCCGTGCGGCACGCCGCGGGCGAGTGCGTTGTCGCTGCCGAGCAGCACCGGCGAGGTTCCGTCGGGTTCAAATCGCACCAGCGCCCGGGTATCCGTCTCCACTTTTTCCGGCTCGTAGGTGAAGTAAATGTGACCCTCGCTGTCGCGGCAAAGGCCGTGGCCGTGGCGCATCCTGACTTCGACTGGCAGCGCGAGTTTTTCGGGTGCGTATTCATAACGGAACGCGCCTGAGCCACTAATGATTTTCTCCGAGCCTGCCGGTGCAGGCGTCGGCGCGCCGGATTCAGCTGCGGCGAGTTCCTTGTGATGCGGATGTGCCAGGGCTGCGTCGGTGACAGCCGCGATCGCGCAACCGATGATGAGAAAGAGGCAACGGGTCATAAGGCGACGGGAGTTAAGCATGGAAGTTTACTGCTTGGTTTCAGGCGTGGGCGCTGCGGAAGCAAGGTTCAGCTTGGCCAGGTGCGGCTTGGGGTCTGTCTCGAAAGTCGCTTTGCACTTCTCGCAGCAGAAGGCGATGACTTTGCCCTTGTAAACGGCTGTTTGCGCCGGATCAACGTCCTTGCCGGACACGGGGCACTTGTCGTTGACCGGCTTGAGCCCGAGGGCGCCCGGCGGGACGCTGGCGAATTGCGTGAGCTTCGCCAAATACGGCGCCGGGTCTTTCACAAAGCTCGCCTTGCAGTCGTCGCAGCAGAAGGCGACGAGCTTCCCCTCATGCCATAGCGTCTTGGTGCGATCCGCCAGCTTGCAAGAGACGGGACAGATTGTGTTGATCGCCACCGGACGTGGCTCAGGCGCGGCACCCGCCGGCGCGCCGAGGCGAACGTGCGTGCCTTGGTTCTTGATCTGCGCCTGCAAACGCTGCACCTCCTCCTCCCAGCGCGCGATCTGTTCCTTGTCCAGACGCGCCTCGGCGAAAGCCTTGGCGGCTTCGGGCTTCACGGCGGTTTGCCAGAGATAAATCTGTCGCAGATTGGGAAGCGGTTTCAGCTTCGCCAATACCGCATCGGTCACGGCTGTGCCGTAGAGGTTCAAGTATTCAAGCTCGTGCAAGCCCGCCACCGCCGTCAGGCCGGCGTCGGTGATGCCCGTCCGGTCCAAGTGGAGGCGCATGAGGTTTGACATGCGGCCCACGAGTTCGAGGCCGGCGTCGGTTAAGCGTGTGCCGGCCAGGTCCAACCAGCGCAGATTCGCCGCCAACGGCGTCAGTTTTGCAAGCTCCGTGTCCCCGAAGTTGGTGCCGGCCAGGCTCGCGTTGCACTGCAACCAAGGCTCGTCGGGGGACAATGCGGTAATGGAGATGCCGAGTTCATCGGCGAGTTGTTCCGCAACGGGCAGGACCTTGGCCAGGGGCTTGGGTTTCGCCGTTGCCGTTTTCGCGGCGGTCGCGAGGGTTGGTTGCGCGCCGAACTTTGATTCAATCGCTCGTCGAATGCTGTCGGGCGGGTTCAATTCCCGAAGCGTCTTGTCCGAAGGCGCGCCGGCGTCAATCCACCACTGAATCAATGCCAGATCGTCCTGCGTCGGCTGCGGCTTGCCTTCGGGCGGCATGTGATCTTCGTTCGACAACGGCAGATGCGTCCGTTGCACCACGTGGCTGGCGGCGGCTTTCCCTGGCTCGAATGCCGGACCGTTCTCGCCGCCTTTCCGCATGGCTTCCAAGGTGTCCAGCCGCAAACCGCCTTTCTTCTTCTCCGGCCCGTGGCACGAGGTGCAGTTTTTTTGGAACACCGGCTGAATGACCGAGGTGAAAACAGGTTGATCCGCCGCGGGACGGGAATCTTTGGCAGAGGCCGGCTTCGATTGCGCGCCGAGCAACGAGCGCAGGAAACCGGGCGCGTGCCGCGTCATGTAATCGCTCCCCCGCGTCAGCGAACCGCCGAAGTGGCTGGCGACGGCCAACAGCAACACGGTCGCAAACAACGTCAGGCGGTAAAGCTTCATTCGGTTCAGCACGCGCAGCGCGAAGACCACGGTGCAGGCCACGGTTACCGCGATTCCGGTCCAGCGGTGCCACGCCAACAGCGCCGCGTCGTAGTCGCCGCCCTCCGCCAGCAGCCATCCGCAAAGCGCACTCAGGCCCGCGGCGGGCACGGCCAGCGCCGCTATGAAACCGCTGCCAGCCGCCGCATTTTTCCATCGCGGAAACAGCGCCGCCAATTCCATGACCGCCAGCAGCACAAGGAAGCCGATCGGCAGATGGACCAGCAACGGATGGAAGCCGCCGATGAAAAGCACGTTGTCCGACGGTGTGCTCAAGCAAGAATCCCCTGGATCGGCGTCGCCAACTCCACGCCGGTCAACCGCTGATCCAAACCTTGGAAGTTGTAGGTCAGTCTTCGGTGGTCAATGCCGAGACACTGGAGAATCGTCGCGTTCAAGTCGCGGATGTGGACTGGGTCGCGGATGATGTTGTAGCTGAAATCGTCCGTCTCGCCGTAAACGATGCCGCCTTTGACCCCGCCGCCGGTCAGCCACATCGTGTAGCAACGCGGGTGATGGTCGCGGCCGTAGTTCGTGCGCGTCAATTCGCCCTGGCAGTAAACCGTCCGCCCAAACTCGCCGCCCCACACGACGAGCGTGTCGTCGAGCATGCCGCGCTGCTTCAGGTCGAGGATCAGGCCCTTGCACGCTTGGTCAACGTCCCGGCATTGCAGCGAGAGATCGCGCGGCAGGTTTTCGTGCTGATCCCATTCGCGGTGGAGGATTTGCACCACGCGCACCCCGCGCTCGACCAACCGCCGCGCCAGCAGCGCGCTCGCCGCGAACGTGCCGGGCTGCGTGACCTCCGGGCCGTAAAGATCGAGGACGGACTTCGGTTCGCTGGAAATGTCCGCGAGATCGGGAATCGAAGACTGCATACGGAACGCCATCTCGTATTGGGCGATGCGCGTCTGGATTTCGGGGTCGCCCGCCCGCTCGAAGTTGATCTGGTTCAACTTCGCCAGGCCGTCGAGCATCGTGCGGC
>CAYIOH010000125.1:7184-9225 GCA_964364975.1 uncultured Bifidobacteriaceae bacterium | reverse complement strand
GTTCACCAGGATTTGTTTCGCGCGTTCCAAGACTTCCTTCGGCACGCCGGCCAGACGCGCGACGTGGATGCCGTAGCTTTTGTCCGTGCCGCCTTCGACAATCTTGCGCAGGAACACAATCGAGTCGCGCCATTCGCGCACGGCCACGTTGAGGTTTTTCAATCGCGGCAGGCGCTGGGCGAGTTCCGTCAACTCGTGATAGTGCGTGGCGAAAAGCGTCTTCGCGCCGACCGCGTTGTGCAGATGCTCCACGATGCTCCACGCAAGGCTCAAGCCGTCGAACGTGCTCGTGCCGCGCCCGATTTCGTCCAGCACGATGAGGCTGCGCGGTGTGGCGTTGTTGAGGATGTTCGCCGTCTCGGTCATCTCGACCATGAAGGTGGATTGTCCACGCGCCAGATCATCGCTCGCGCCGATGCGCGTGAAGATGCGGTCCACGAGATCAATGCGCGCCTCCACCGCCGGAACGAAACTTCCCGTGTGCGCGAGCAATGTGATCAGCGCCACCTGCCGGATGTAAGTGGATTTGCCCGCCATGTTCGGCCCGGTGATGAGCGCGATTTGGGGCTTCGTGGTAGGGACGCGCTGCTGCGCGTCCAGGCCGACCGGCAGGTCGGCCCTACCTTGACTCGCCAGCCCCGTATCGTTCGGAACAAAACGTTCCTCCACCAATTGCTGCTCAAGCACCGGATGCCGCCCATCTCGAATGTGAATCACGCCTTCATCGCCAACTTGCGGGCGGCAATAGCTGTGCAACCGCGCGATTTCTGCGAAGCACGCCAGCACGTCGAGTTGCGCCAGCGCGGTGGCCGTCTGCTGAATGCGCGCCATTTGCCCCAACACTTCCTCGCGCACGCGCTGGAACAGTTCGTATTCCAACTTCACGCTGCGTTCCTCCGCGCCGAGGATTTTACCCTCCATGTCCTTCAACTCGGGCGTGATGTAACGTTCACCGTTTGCGACGGTTTGCTTGCGAATGTAATGCTGCGGAACCTTGTCGAGGTTCGACTTGGTGACTTCGATATAGTAGCCGAAGACGGAATTGAACCGCACCTTGAGGGACGTGATGCCGGTGCGCGCAATTTCGTCCGCCTGTAGCTTGGCGATCCAATCCTTGCCGCCACGCTGGGCGTTGCGGAGCTCATCGAGGTCAGTGCTGAAGCCGTCGCGAATCATGCCGCCTTCCTTCACCGCGAGCGGTGGTTCATCCACGATGGCGCGTGAAATTAACTCCACGAGGTCGGGCGCTTCGGTGAGTTGGGCGGTGAGGTTTTCCAGCAAGGTAGGGACGCGCTGCTGTGCGTCCTCAATCTGATCTTCGACCAAAGCCGAGCGGCAACTCGGCCCTACCGATGAAAGAATCCCCTTCACCGCCGGAATCTGTTCCAACGCTTGGCACAACGCCGCGAGGTCGCGCGCATTGCCGCTGCCGGAACTCAAGCGACCCAGCGTGCGCTCTAAATCACGAACGCTCGCGAGCTGCGCGCGGAAACTGTCGAGGCCGGGTGAATTCCCAATGAACGTCTGCACCGCTTCCTGCCGCCGGCGAATCGGCTCAACGGCGGCAAGCGGTTGAGAAAGCCAACTGCGCAACAGCCGCGCACCCATGGGCGTGACCGTTTTGTTCAAGGTACCGTAGAGCGACGCGTTGCGCGGCGCATCGTGGTGAAGTGGTTCAAGAATTTCCAGATGACGCAGCGTGGTGTAATCGAGCGCGAGGAAGTCATCGCGTCGGTAGAACGAGAGCCGCGTGAGATGTTTCACATCGCGACGCAAGTTTTGGGTGAGGTAATGCAGCGCCCCACCCGCCGCACCGATGGCGGCGGTGCGATCCTTTAGACCAAAGCCATCGAGCGACGCCACCTTGAAATGGTCGCGCACCGTGTAAAGCGCGGTTTCGGGCGCGAACGTCCAGTCGTCGTAGCCGCTGACGACCCAGCCGAAGTTCGATCTTGAAGTGACGTGGCGCGCCCCCACCCGCCCCCCCCCCACCACCACCCCCGGCGGGCGGGGCGGGGGGGGGGGGGGCGGGGGCGCCCCC
>CAYIOH010000125.1:0-7174 GCA_964364975.1 uncultured Bifidobacteriaceae bacterium | reverse complement strand
AGAGGGACGGGGTGAGGGGCGCACTTCGACCACGCAACAAGTCGCCCAAAGCACTCCCCTCACTCGGAAAAATAATTTCCGCCGGACGAAGGCGCTCCAACTCGGCGAGCAACGCCGCGTCGGATTCCAGTTCCGTGGTCATGAAATCGCCCGTGGTCAAATCAATCAGTGCCAGACCGAAGGTTTTTCCCGAAGGATAAACGGCAGCGAGGAAGTTATTTCGCTCGGCGACAAGCATCCGTTCGTCAAAGTGCGTGCCGGGTGAAAGGACTTGCGTGACCTCGCGATTGACGAGTTTGCCGGGCTTGGCGTCTTCGGTCTGATCGCAGATGGCGACCTTGCGTCCGGCTTTGAGGATACGGGCGATGTAACCATTGGCGGCGTGAAACGGCAGACCGCACATGGGAACGCCATTGCGTGCGGTGAGGGCAAGATTCAACAACTGCGACCCCGCCTGCGCGTCCTCGAAGAACATCTCGTAGAAATCGCCGAGGCGGAACAAGAGCAGCGCGTCCTTGGGCAGTTCGCCTTTGATACGGCGATACTGCGCCATCATCGGCGTCAACTGGGTTTCGGCGGCCATCGCGCCCAAGTTAGACAGGAATCATTTCAAGGTCGAAATGAAATTAAGTCGTATCCGAGTCTAACCCTCAGTTTCCAACCGCTCACGAATGCAGAATCGATGGCCCGTCACCAGCCTTCCACCAATCTCAGCTTGTTCTATGTCGGAGTGATCCCATCTAACCATGAGTTCGTGGCAGAGGTCGCATGTGTATGCGTTTATGGATTGCTTGGCTCCGGTCACAAAATTTGGAGCTACTTCACAAATCCCACTAGCTCGCAAAAACTCTGCGATGACGAGATAGGGATCAATTCTGCACCACCAACCGGCCACATGGTAAACCTCGTAACCCATCGCGGCGAGCATTGCGTCTCTGCGGCCGTCTCTCTCGACTCGATCAGCCTCGAGATGATTTTCGCCGTCGATCTCCAGCCCGATGAGACGTATGCGGCGATTGGGAAGTAGTAATATCCAGAGCTGGTCCAAGAAGTATGGAGTCTTCGTCTTCTCCAAAGGGTCTGGAATGATGAATTGACCCGTAAGTTGGCAAAGATCCATCGTCCATTTCCGAATGTCCGGCACGTCCCAAAAAGCTCTACCCCAAAAGCCGGCTGGCTGACCGCTTACAAAAGTGTAGGCCGCGTGAAACGATTCCTTTTCTGAGTAACTCTGCTGGCTTTCCTCCGCCAAGAACTTGTGAGGCACTTGGTAGCCACGCTCTTTTGCGATCTCCAATGCGTGTTGGTACTGTGGAGGATCGTCGGGTGTCCAATATTCTCGCCAAGCAAGTGGCAGGCGACCTGCGTCAATCATTTGCATGAGCATTACGTGATCACCTCCGGAATACCATTTATTCCGAAACGACATCTCAATGTCGTCTGGAATTGGAGGCATCATTTCTTCACCGCGTTTTCCCGATAGCGCCTTGTGGAGCGCGAAACGAACGGAAGTGTCTTGGGTGGCAGAGAACTTTCCGGTCTTCGGCAACTCCAAACGATGGAGTATCTCCGTCCGAGGCTTCGAAAGGATGATTTTGCTATTCCAAAGCTCAGGACGAACGCTCTTATGGCAGTTCCTCGCCTTCTTGATGTAAGCCTCTCGTTCGCTCATTTGAATAGAGAATCTTACTGAAAAGCCAGTTTGTCACTCTTGCATTGTTGCCTCAATACCTCGGCACGTTAGAATCAATCTCCTCGCTCCAGGCGGTGATGCCGCCTTTGACGCTCTTGAGATATTTGAAGCCCTGCTGCCGCAGGAATTGCAGCACTTTCAGCGAGCGCACGCCGGCTTTGCAATGGAGGTAATACTGCTGGTTCGGGTCAAGCTCGGTGAAGCGTTGTTGAATCTGGCTCAGCGGCAACAGCGGCACGCCGTTCACGTGGGCGATCTCGTATTCGTCCGGTTCACGCACGTCAATGACCTTGATGCCCAACGCCGGATTATCCAGCGCCTGCTTCATGTCCTGCACCGTCACTTCGTCGGGATTGCCGGCGGGTTCGGCAGGTTCGGGCACGATGCCGCAGAATTGTTCGTAATCAATCAATTCCTTGATCGTCGGGTTGTCGCCGCAAACGGGACATTGCGGATCGCGGCGCAGTTTCAGTTCGCGGAACTTCATGTCGAGCGCGTTGAACAGGAGCAGGCGTCCGACGAGCGAATTGCCTTTGCCGATTGCGAGTTTCAAAATCTCCGTCGCCTGAATGCAACCGATGATGCCCGGCAGCACGCCGAGCACGCCGCCTTCCGCGCAACTCGGCACCATGCCGGGCGGCGGCGGTTCGGGATACAGACAACGATAGCACGGCCCACCGAGGTGCGGCGCGAACACGCTGGCCTGGCCCTCGAAACGGAAGATCGAGCCATAGACGTTCGGCTTCTTGAGCAACACGCAGGCGTCGTTGGTGAGATAGCGCGTCGGGAAATTGTCCGTGCCGTCCACCACGATGTCGTAGGGCCGGATGAGATCGAGCGCGTTCTCGGACGAGATGCGCGTGTTGTGGATGACGACCTCGCAGTTCGGATTGATGCCCGCGATGGTTTCCTTGGCCGACTGCGCCTTGGGCCGGCCCACGTCGGCGTCCGTGTGGAGAATCTGCCGTTGCAGGTTCGAGAAATCCACCGTGTCGAAATCCACGATGCCAATCTTCCCGATACCGGCGGCGGCGAGATACATGGCGATGGGCGAACCGAGACCGCCTGCGCCGATGCACAGGACGCTGGTGGCTTTGATCTTCTTTTGCCCGGCCAGACCGACCTCCGGCAGAATCAAATGCCGCGAGTAACGGCGGATTTCTTCATTGCTCAGTTGCATAATCAAATCGAAATGGATTCAAGCATGGCAGGGTAGAGCGAACGCGAAATAAATCAAGCCGGGCAATTTGAACCAACGGCGCATTGCCGCTCTCTTTGAGCCATCACTTTCGTGCTGCGCAGAGCCTGAATTCAAAATAAAGTCAGCAATTGCCAAAAACGGGGAAGCCCCTGCCAACAGCGGCTTCTAGTTTGCCGAAGCGAAAGTGCCCTGCTGGGAATTCCCATGAGCGACCGCAAGTTGACATTCATTTACTCGCCTGAAATCGAAGGGTTGAGTTACCCGCCGGATTGCCCATTCAAGACCCAGCGCGCGGGCCTGACGCGCCAAAAACTGATTTCATTCGGTCTGCTCGGCGGCGAAGGATGCGCGGAAGTTCCGGCGCGCAAAGCCACACTCGGCGAGTTGAAGCAACTTCATTCGGCCCACTACCTTGATGAACTCCAGCGCGCGGCGCACGGCGACTTGACGCCGGAAGAATTTCGCATGGGGCTGGGCGGACCGGACACGCCGGTGTTCAAGGACATGTTTGAATACGGCGCATGGGCGTGCGGTGGGGCGCTGACGGCGGCGGACTTGCTGCTCGCGGGCAAAGCGGACATCGCCTTCAATTTAACTGGCGGGTTTCATCACGCGATGGCCGAGCGCGCGGCGGGTTTTTGTTATCTGAACGACGTGGCGCTCGCCTGCCATCGGCTGGCCGCCGCCTGCAAGCGCGTGGCGTATGTGGACGTGGACGCGCATCACGGCGATGGCGTGGAGAAGTTTTTTTACCGGCGCAACGACGTGCTGACGATTTCGTTGCACGAGAGCGGCAAGACCCTTTTCCCGTGGCGCGGTTTTGAACACGAGATCGGCGAATGGACGGGGCTGGGTTATAACGTGAACGTGCCGCTACCCGCCGGAACTTACGACGAGGCTTTCCTGCTAGCGTTCGAGCGCGTCGTGCTTCCGCTGCTCGGCGCGTTCGGACCGGACGTGATTGTGCTGGAACTGGGCCTGGACACGCTGGCGGGCGATCCGCTCACGCATTTGCACCTGACGAACAATGTGGTGGTGGACGTGATGAGGCGGCTGATGGAGTTCCAACGGCTGATGCTGGTCTCCGGCGGAGGCGGTTATAACGTCGAAAATACCGTGCGCGGCTGGGCCTTGGCGTGGCGGACGTGCGCGGGTGCGGGCGACGAGGACGTTTTCAGTCTCGGCCTCGGCGGCGTGATGCTTGGCAATTCGGAATGGGCGGGCGGCTTGCGCGACCGCGAGTTGCCCGTCACGGCGGAACAGCGCGCGGCGGTCGAGCCGGAACTGCGCGCGACGATTGACCGCGTGATTCACAACGTTTTTCGGCATCATGGTCTTGGGACGCGACCCGCCACGTGCGCCGTCATGAGTGGTTGACAAAGCCGGCCGTTTTTTGAGCAAATGAAACATCTAACCCAGACACTCAGGAACACATTATGATAGAACAAAAGAAAACCGTCTCCACCAGCTCACTGATGCAAGCGGGCCTCACCTTCCCGCCGCCGGCCGCCGCCGTCAAACGCGCCTACATCAATGCCGACCAGTACAATAAAATGTACGAGCGCTCGATCAAGGAGCCGGACAAGTTCTGGCTCGAACAGGCGGACACGTTGGACTGGTTTAAGAAACCCACGGTCGCCCGCAAGTACACCTGGGACACCGCCGGGCGCAAAATCCAGCATACATGGTTCGAGGACGGCCAGCTCAACGTGAGCGCCAACTGCCTCGACCGGCATCTGAAGACCCGGCCCAACAAGCCCGCCATCGTCTGGCAAGGCGAACCGGAGAACGACGTCGTCACGCTCACGTATGCGCAGTTGCACCAAGAAGTGTGCAAGTTCGCCAACGTCCTGAAATCGCTTGGCATCCAAAAGGGCGACCGCGTCGCCATCTACCTGCCGATGATTCCCGAACTCGCCATCGTGATGCTCGCCTGCACGCGCGTCGGGGCGATTCACTCCATCGTCTTTGGCGGCTTCAGCGCCGAAGCGCTCTCCGGTCGCATCACCGACTCCACCTGCAAGCTCCTGATCACGTCCAACACCTCTTTGCGCGCCGGTAAGAGCATTCCACTCAAAGCCATCTCCGACGAGGCGCTCCAGCATTGTCCCAGCATTGAAAAAGTTGTCGTCGTGAAACGCAACGACGCGGCCTGCAACATCGTGGCGGGCCGCGACCTCTGGTATCACGACCTGATGGCGAAGGCCTCCGCAGATTACCCGCCCGCGGTCCTGAACGCCGAGGATGTGCTGTTCATGCTCTACACCTCCGGCTCGACTGGCAAACCCAAGGGCGTCGTCCACACGACCGCCGGCTACCTGCTGCACGCCGCGATCACCCACAAATACATTTTCGACGTGCATGAAGACGACATCTACTGGTGTACGGCGGACATCGGCTGGGTCACGGGCCACAGCTACATTGTTTATGGGCCGCTTTGCAACGGCGCCACCAGCCTCATGTTCGAGGGCGTTCCCACATTCCCGGACGCCGGACGTTTCTGGCAGATCGTCAACAACTTCAAAGTGACCATTTTCTACACCGCACCGACAGCGATCCGCTCGCTCATTCGTCTCGGCGAAGAATGGCCAAACAAACACGACATGAGTTCCCTGCGCGTCCTCGGCTCCGTGGGTGAACCAATCAATCCCGAAGCGTGGCTGTGGTATCACCGCGTCATCGGCAAAGGCCGCTGCCCCATCGTGGACACTTGGTGGCAGACCGAGACCGGCGGCATCTTGATCAACCCGTTGCCCGGCGCGCACACGCTCAAACCCGGCAGCGCCAACCGTCCGTTCTTCGGGGTCGAACCGGTCGTCCTGCGCGACGACGGCAAGGAAGTCGGCCCGAACGAAGGCGGCAAACTCTGCATCAAGAAACCCTGGCCCGGCATGATGCGCACGACGTGGGGCGATCACGACCGCTTCATTGACACCTACTTCACGATGTATCCGAACATCTATTTCACCGGCGACGGCTGCCGCCTGGACGAGGATGGCGACTACTGGCTGATGGGCCGCATTGACGACGTGGTCAACGTCTCCGGCCACCGCATCGGCACGGCCGAAGTCGAGAGCGCGCTCGTCAGCCACGCGAAAGTTTCCGAAGCGGCGGTCGCGCCGATGCCGCACGACATCAAAGGCCAGGGCCTCTATGCCTTCGTCACGCTCAAGGACGGCGTCCACGAGAGCGACGAGCTCAAGAAGGAGCTGGCCCTGCACGTCCGGAAGGAAATCGGGCCGATTGCCGTGCCGGACAAGATTCAGTTTGCGCCGGCTCTGCCGAAGACGCGATCCGGCAAAATCATGCGCCGCATCCTGCGCAAGATCGCGGAGAACGCCGTGGATCAAATCGGCGACACCACCACGCTGGCGGATCCGCACGTTGTGGAAGCGTTGGTCAAGGGCAAGCAGTAGGCGGCGCGAGGAATTGAAAGTGGGAAAGTGGGCCGGAGGGAGCAAACCCCGGCCAACTTCTCACTCGCTCACTTTCCTACTTGTCCACGTTCGCGCCCGGAGTACGTAGCGGCAGGCGGGGACGCCCGCCGCTACGTCAATGCCCGTGCTGATGCTCTTGAATGTATTCCTGCTTCAACCCCAGTTTCTCCGGTGCGTGGAGCACAAGCATTTTCATGCGGACGTCGCCCGGCACGTCTTTGCGCGTGAGCTTGGAGATGACAATCATCAACCCGATGGCGAGCGGCACGGTCCAGATGGCGGGCTGCTCGCAAAGAATTCGTAAGAGCGGATGGCCGGCCCAGAATTGATTCATCGGCGAGAAATCGGCGAAGATTTTGCCCATCGGCCCTTTGTCGAGCGCGAGGTTGCTCACGTTCGTCAGCGTCACGGCGGCGAGCGCGCACAGACCGCCGGTCAACATGCCCATCGCTGCGCCGCGCATCGTCATGCCGCGCCACCAGACGGACATGAACAACAGTGGGAAATAACTCGCCGCCGCGATGGCAAACGCCTGTCCGACCATGAAGTTGATTTCCAGCGGTTCGACGAAACAGCCGAGCACGATGGCGATTCCGCCGATGAGGACGGTGCAAATTTTGAACGCGCGCAGTCGTTGTTGCGGCGTGGATTTCGGGCGCAGCATCCGCCCGTAAACATCATGCGCCAGCGCGCCGGTCATGCTGACGAGCAATCCGCTGAAGGTGCTCATGAACGCGGCGAACGCGCCCGCGCACGTTACCCCGCTCAGGATCGAGCCGAGCGCGCCGTAGCGTTCGCGCAGGATCGTCGGCAGCTTGAGTACGATGCCGTCCGTGCCTTTCA
>CAYIOH010000124.1:0-9239 GCA_964364975.1 uncultured Bifidobacteriaceae bacterium | reverse complement strand
AGATGAAATCCACCTTCACGGCAAAGCTTGAGGAGAAGTTCAAATTGGTAAAGCGAACGTGTCGGATTCCCCTTCCGGTACGCCCCGCCAAGATCAATCACAAAGCTGCCATCCTGTTTCAGGATTCGGCGTATCTCCGCCGCGAACGGCATGAACCACTCAACATATTCATCATCTTCTTTGTTGCCGTAAGCCTTCTTGCGAGTCAAAGCAAACGGCGGTGAAGTGACGACCAAGTTGACCGACTCGTCTTCGATTTCCTGCATCAGTTCAGCCGAGTCACCCACGTACGCTCTTCCGTATTCTGTCGTGAAGTTTGGGTTCGTAATCATAGCTGCCGATCAATTGTTCGTCTCTTTGTAGCCGCCACACAAGAAATAACGTCCATTGTCTCGTGCAGTGGGCTTCCCCAATCCGCCACGAGCGTGTTGCCCAGCAAGAGACGTTCGCTTCGCGAATCGTGGTGTGGGGACAAATCAGGCATTCCCGTCCATTTATTCTGGTTGGCCGCGACTCTGGAGATTGCAAATGAAGCTGAAATCGGGCATCACCTGAGTCGTGATTCGATTTGCCCGATGGCCCAGCGGGCGTGTTCGGCAATCAGCGGTTCTCCATCATTCGACGCTCTTTGCAAAGCGGGTAAAACGGATTCATCACCGACATTCCCCAGCGCCACGCAAACGTTCCGCAACAAGCCGCGACGTTTCGTGCGCAGCATTGGCGTTCCGGCGAAGCCCGCTTTGAATCCGGCTTCGTCAAGTTGAAGCAACTCCACCAAATCGGGAGTCGCGAGGTCGGAACGGGCGTGAGGCTTCATCAGATTTCCCTCGCGGGCAAAGCGATTCCACGGACACACCGCGAGGCAATCGTCGCAGCCGTAAATCCGATTGCCAATGGCCGGGCGCAACTCAACGGGAATTGGCCCTTTCAATTCGATGGTGAGGTAGGAGATGCACAGCCGCGCGTCGAGTTGGAACGGCGCGGTGATGGCGCGAGTCGGACAGGCGGTGATGCAGCGGGTGCAGGAACCGCAGCGATTCTTCTCCGGCGCGTCCGCTTCCAACTCCAGCGTCGTCAGGATTTCCGCGAGGAAAATCCAATTTCCGAATTTCCGGCTGATGACGTTGGTATGTTTGCCGATGAAGCCGAGACCGGCGCGCTGTGCAAGATCGCGTTCGAGCACCGGTCCGGTGTCCACATACCAAACTGAGCGCGTGGCGGCGTCGCCGAGTTGGTTCACCAATCCGGTGAGAGTTTTCAGACGTTGAGCCAGCACGTCGTGGTATTCGGCAAACCGGGCGTAGCGGGCCACAATGCCGGATTGCCGATTGCCGATTGCCGATTGCCGATTGGCAACTTCGTAACTCGCGCCCAGCACTATCACACTCCGCGCACCGTGCAGTACAAGTTGCGGATTCGCGCGCTTGTCCGCGTTGCGTTCGAGGTAGGCCATCTCGCCGTGCCGGCCCGCGTGCAACCAAGCCTGAAACTGGGCGGCGCTTTCAGGCGCGTCCGCCGTGGTGAACCGGCAGTCGTCGAAGCCCAGTTCGAGCGCGCGTTGCCGGATGGCTTCTTTCATCGGTGGGCGGACTGGGCGAGGCGGAACTGATGGATGACCTGTTGCGCGACTTCCTTGATGGAACGCATCTCGGTATTCACGAGCACGTCGGCCTGGTGATAGAACGGTTCGCGTGCGGCGAGGAGCGCGCGAATTTTTCCCAGCGGGTCGGGGTTGTTTAACAGCGGGCGGTGGGTTTGATGCCGCACACGCTCAAAAATCTTTTCCGGCGACGTCCAGAGACAGACGACGAGCGCGTGGGTTTTGAGGCTGGCGAGATTCGCCGGGTTGATCGGCAAACCGCCGCCGGTCGAGATGACGGTCTTGTCGCGCCGCGCGAGTTCTTCAACCAGCCGGCACTCGCGTTCGCGGAACGCCGGCTCGCCTTCCTGCGCGAAAATGTCGGTGATGGATTTGCCGGCGCGCGCTTCGATGACGTCGTCGGTGTCGAGGAAGGTGAAATGCAGCGTATCGGCGACGAGCCGTCCGACGGACGATTTGCCGGTGCCCATGAAACCAATGAGGGCAAGGTTCTGAATTCGGCGCGCAGTGCTCACAAGGATGAGTTAGCCGATTTGTGCGCGGTTGACACGCAGTTTCTCACCCGCACGGTGCGCGCGGGTGGCAGATCGAATGCTGAAACCGGGCGGACCTTCGAATTCCCGGATTTCCGGCGGCCTGGAATTGTTTTCCCCTGGCCTTATCCGAATGACATTCTGAGCGGCAGCGCTTAAAGTGCGGCAGCCGGACAACGCATGAAATCATTTTTGACAGTCCCCATTCTGCTGGGGTTCGCAATCGCAGCGGCGCAGGCCGGAAACCTCGCGCTTCTCAACGTTTCCTACGACCCGACGCGCAACCTGTATGAGGAATTCAACGCCGCGTTTGCCCGGCATTGGAAGGAAAAGACCGGCGACACCCCGACCATCAATCAATCGCACGGCGGCTCGGGCAAGCAGGCGCGTGCGGTGATTGACGGCCTCTCCGCCGACGTGGTGACGCTCGCGCTGGCTTACGACATTGACATGATCGCGGAGAAGGGAAAGTTGCTGCCCGCCGACTGGCAAGAACGCCTACCCCACAACAGCGTTCCCTACACCTCGACCATCGTGTTGCTGGTGCGGAAGGGAAACCCGAAAGGCATCAAGGATTGGGGCGACCTGGTCAAGCCGGGCATCGGCATCATTCCGGCCAATCCGAAGACTTCCGGCGCGGCGCGTTGGACTTATCTTGCGGCCTGGGGTTACGCCCTCAAAAAGAACAACGGCGATGAAGCGAAGGCAAAGGAGTTTGTGGTAAAGTTTTATCGCAACGTGCCTGTCTGGGACACCGGCGCGCGCGGCGCGACCACGACCTTTGCGCAACGCGGCATTGGTGACGTGCTCGTGGGCTGGGAGAACGAAGCCTTGCTGACCTTGAAGGAATCCAGCAGAGCTGAATTCGAAATCATCGTTCCATCGGTCAGCATTCTGGCCGAGCCGCCGGTGGCCGTGGTGGATAAGAACGCCAAGCGTCGCGGCACGGAAGCTTTGGCCAAGGCGTATCTTGAATACCTCTACACGCCGGAAGGTCAGGAGATTGCGGCGCGGAATTATTACCGCCCGCGTCTTGAAGCCGTCGCGGAGAAGTACGCGAAGGATTTCCCAAAACTGAACCTGTTCACAATTGATGAAGTCTTCGGTGGCTGGCAGAAGGCTCACAAAACCCACTTCGCCGAAGGTGGCGTGTTCGACCAAATCCAACAAGGCAATCGCTGACACGATGAGCACCATCCTGACACCGCGCCAAACGTCCGCGGCCGTGAACGCCTATCCCGAGCGGCGAGCCGTGGCTCGGCTGCTGGCGCAACTTGATCAACTCGCAGAGTATTCGCCGCACTTCGTGAGCAAGTCGCGCGGGCAGTTCGAGAGCGCGGGCCAGACTTACTCCTTGCCACGCTACATCTACGTCGGCTCGAAGGGCGGCGGCGATGCGATCCGCATCGGCATCTTTGCCACAATTCACGGCGACGAACCGGAAGGCGCGCAGGCGCTGACGCGTTTCGCCAGAGAACTGGAGAATAATTCGGAGATCGCCAAGGGCTGCGCACTGTTCATTTAGCAGCCGCGGCGAAAGCCTTTGCCGCCGCCGTGTCTTTAAGTAATATTCGTCGCCCGCATGGCGCAGAAAAAATTCAACGTCCTGCCCGGTTACGGCCTCACGATGGGCTTCACGCTCTTCTATTTGAGCGCGATCGTCCTGATTCCCATTGGCTTCCTGGTCATCCGGTCGCTGGGGATTTCCTGGGGTGATTTCTGGCGACTGGCCACGACGGAGCGCGCCCTGGCGGCGTACAAGCTCACGTTCGGCGCGTCCTTCATCGCGGCCATCGCCAATGCGATCTTCGGCACGCTGCTGGCCTGGGTGCTGGTGCGCTACGAATTTCCCGGTCGCCGGTTGATTGATGCGATGGTGGATTTTCCTTTCGCATTGCCAACGGCGGTGGCGGGTTTGACGCTGGCAGACCTGTTCACCAAGAACGGCTGGCTCGGAAAGTATCTCGTGCCGCTGGGAATCCAAGGCGCGTTCACGCCCTTGGGCGTGGTGATCGCCTTGACGTTCGTCGGAATGCCATTCGTGGTGCGCACCCTGCAGCCAGTGCTCGAGAATTTCGAGCGCGAGGTGGAGGAAGCGTCCGCCATGTTGGGCGCGGGACGGTTGCGCACGTTTGTCAGTGTCATCGTGCCGTCGCTGTTGCCGCCCATCATCACGGGCTTTGCCTTGGCGTTCGCGCGGGCCATCGGCGAATACGGCTCGGTTGTTTTCATTTCTGGAAACCTGCCCTACAAGACCGAGATCGCGCCGTATCTGATCTGGATGCGTTTGGAGGAATTCGATTACTCCGGCGCGATCACGCTGGCGGTGGTCCTGCTCATTATTTCCTTCGGCTTGCTGGCGGTGGTGAACCTGCTCGAGCGGTGGGCGAGCAAATTTGCGAACTGACATGGCTGGAACTGTCAAACGACGATTCGGCACGGGCCACGCGAAATCGCAGCGGGGCACAGAGGAATCGCTTTTGGTGAAGTGGCTGCTCATCGGCCTGGCGCTGTTGTTCTGTCTCGTGTTTCTCCTGCTGCCGCTGTTGAACGTGTTCGCGCAGGCGTTGAGCAAGGGCCTGGGCACTTACGTGGATGCGCTCAAACATCCTGATTCGTGGGCCGCCATCAAACTGACCGTCCTGGTCGCCGTGATCGCGGTGCCGTTGAACGTGTTGTTCGGTCTGGCCGCGGCGTGGTGCATCGCCAAGTTCGAGTTTCGCGGCAAGGCGCTGTTGATCACGCTTATTGACCTGCCGTTCTCGGTGTCACCGGTGGTGGCCGGCTTGATGTTCGTGGTGCTGTTTGGTGCGCAGGGATTCTTCGGGCCGTGGTTGAACGAACACGGCGTCAAAATCATTTTTGCCGTTCCGGGAATCGTGCTCGCGACGATCTTTGTCACTTTCCCATTCGTGGCGCGCGAATTGATTCCCGTCATGCAGGCCGCTGGCAATGACCAGGAGCAGGCCGCGCTCACCTTGGGCGCGAATGGCTGGCAAACCTTCTGGCATGTCACGCTGCCGAGTGTGAAGTGGGGGCTGATTTACGGCGTCATCCTGTGCAATGCGCGTACGATGGGCGAATACGGCGCGGTCTCCGTCGTGAGCGGGCACATCATCGGCCGGACGAACACCATGCCGTTGCAAGTAGAGCAGCTTTATCAAAACGCGAATACCGCGGGTGCCTTCGCCGTCTCCAGCCTGCTGGCCATGCTCGCGCTGATGACACTCGCGGTGAAAACGTTCCTGGAATGGAAGCAGCATCGCGAATTTGAACTCGCCCAGCGGGCCACGCTCGCTGAAAGTGTCAACGCGCCATTCCTCGCGCGACAGAAATCCGAATGAGCATCGAACTCAAGAACATCAGCAAGAAATTCGGCGAAGTGGCCGCCGTCAACAACGTCAGTTTTTCGGTGAGCGAAGGCGAGTTGATGGCACTGCTGGGTCCGAGCGGCGGCGGCAAAACGACGGTGCTGCGCATGATCGCCGGTCTGGAAGTGCCAACCGGGGGCGACATTTTCATCCGCGGCCGGCGCGTCAACGACGTTTCCGTGCAGCAGCGCAATATCGGGTTCGTGTTCCAAAGCTACGCGCTGTTCAAGAGCATGAACGTTTTTCAGAACATCGCGTTCGGGTTGAAGATCAAAAAATGGAGGCGGGCGGATGCCCAGGATCGGGTGATGGAGCTGCTAAAGCTTTTCGGCTTGGACGGATTGGAAAAACGCTTTCCGCATCAACTCTCGGGCGGGCAACGGCAGCGCGTGGCCATTGCCCGCGCACTGGCGCCCAAGCCGAGCGTGCTGCTGCTCGACGAACCCTTCGGCGCCGTGGACGCGAAGATTCGCCACGAGCTGCGCGAGTGGCTCGTGACGTTGCATCAGGACCTGAACGTGACGACGATTTTCGTTACGCACGATCAGGAGGAGGCGATGGAAGTTTCCAATCGCATCGTGATTTTTTCCCGCGGCAACCTTGAACAGATCGGCACGCCGCGCGAAGTGTTTGAGCAGCCGGCGAACGAATTCGTCGCGCGCTTCGTGGGCGTGATGAACGTGCTGGAGGCGGAAGTTCAGGGCGGGGTGGCGCGGATCGGGGGAATGCAATTCGCCGCGCCGGGCCAGCCGGACGGGGCGCGATTGCGCATCGGCTTCCGGCCGTACGCGGTGGAGATTTCCACAAACCTGGATCTGTTTCCGTATCGCGCCGTGCTGCGGCGCACGTTTTTCCTCGGCATCATGCTCCGGTTGGAATTGGAACTGCCGTCGGGACTGGTCGTGCGCAGCCGCATCACGAAGGAGGAATATGTCGCGCTGGGACTGGAGGATGGCCGCGAGGTTTCGATTCAGATTCGCAACTTCCGCATCCTCGCGCGCGACACCGCCGGTCTTCCGCCGGAACAGGAAGTCATCCATCGAGCGCCGCCGACAATTGCGGAGCACATCTAGCGGAGGCGCCGGGCAGAACGATCAATATCCTCTGCTGGTTCACTTGCCAGTCAGGCCTTTGAGATAGGCAAAGACAAGTTCAGGCAAATCACTGCTGTAACCGCCTTCGAGCAGGCTGAACATCGGCACGCCGACTTTGCGCAGCCCCTGTCCGAGCCAGTGGAAATCCTCGGTTTCGAGCGTCTCTTGGGCGATCGGATCACGCGCGCAGGCGTCGAACCCGGCAGACACGGCCACCAGTTCCGGTTTGAATTGTTTCAATTCGCCGAGCGCCCGTTCCAACACTTTGCGATACGCGTTGCGCGGGGTGCCCGGTGTCACCGGAAAGTTGAAACAATTATTCCCGACGTTGGCCGTGCCCGTGCCCGGATAGCACGGATGCTGGTGAATCGAGTAAAACGCCGTGCCGGACTTGTTCAGCAGGATGGCCTCGGTGCCGTTGCCGTGATGCACGTCGAAATCGAACACGGCCACACGCTTCGTGCCGGTGGCCACCGCTTCGAGCACGGCGATGGCGATGGAATTCAAATAGCAAAAGCCCATCGCGTCGGTTTGCGTGGCATGGTGGCCCGGCGGACGCATGAGACTGAAAACCGTTTCACCGGCGCGCGCGCATTTCAACGCGTCGAGCGCGGCGGCCACCGAGTTGCGCGCAAAGTCCGCAATGTGCGGAAAATACGGCGTGTCACCGTCAAAATCCGCCGGGATGCGCAGTCGCGCAATGTGTTCCGGCGTGTGGGCGCGCAGGATGGCGGCCTCGTCGGCGCGGCCGGGTTGCAGCCATTCAATGGGTAAATCTTTTTGGCGGCGCAGTTTATCCAGGTTGCTGGAGCTGAGCGCGGGCCGTTCCGGCTGGCCGGTGCTGTGGTAGCCGGTGCAGCGTTCGTCGGTGATGATTTTCACGGGGCGCGATTGAATCACGAATAGACACGAATGGACACGAATTATTCCAATCCTCGCGTTTGAGCGTCTCGCGTTTGAATTTTGCTATTTTCCTCTCCGTCGTTACAGTTGCCATGCAACAACCAATCCAAATCGTGAAAAAATCCATCACTCTGGCCGCCATTGTTTCCGCATTCGTCCTGTCGGGATCACAACTCGCGGTGGCGTGGGACTATGAAGGTCACCGCGCCGTCAACCAACTGGCGCTCGCCGCGCTGCCGAAAGATTTTCCCGCGTTCGTGCGCGTACCCGAGGCGGCGGAGCGCGTGGCGTTCCTCGCGGGAGAACCCGACCGCTGGCGCAACATGGGGGACGATCTCCCGCTTTCGCATTGCAACGGCCCGGATCACTATCTCGACCTGGAGCAGCTCACAGATTTTGGCCTGACCCCGCAGACCGTGCCCCTGCTGCGATACGATTTCACCGCGAAGCTCGCCCTGGCGCGCGCGGCGCATCCGGAAAATTTTCCGCCGATTGACCCGCTGAAAAACAAGGATCACACGCGCGAATTGGTCGGGTTTGCGCCGTGGGCCATCACAGAATACTGCGGCAAACTCCGCTCCGGCTTCTCATATCTCAAGGCGTTTCAGGACTACGGCGGCACGCCGGAGGAAATCGCCAATGCCCGGCAGAATATCATCTATGTCATGGGCGTGATGGGTCACTACGTCGGTGATTGCGCGCAACCCCTCCACGTGACGCACCATCATCACGGGTGGGTGGGCGCGAACCCGCATCACTACACGACCAACTACGGTTTCCACGCGTGGATTGACGGCGGCTTTTTCCGCAAGACCGGCGGCGTCCAGGCGGAGCCGCTCGCCCGAAGAATCCGCCCGGCCAGGATCGTGGGCGATCCGTTGCAAGCGGACGATTTGTTCCGGCAGATGATGGCATATCTGCTGGAAACGCATAAATTGGTCGAGCCACTCTACCAACTCGACCAGCAACGGAAACTCTCGGCGGACAACGCTGATCACCAGGCCGGCCGCGAATTCCTGGAGGCTCAACTCGTCCGCGGCGGGCAGATGCTGGGCGATTTGTGGTTCTCCGCGTGGCAGCAGGCAACGGAGGATAAGTACCTCATCCGCAACCTGACTGAGCGCAGGGCGCTCAAGGGCGAAAAGAAATGACGCGCCACGGTCCATAATTGATTTTTCAGGAAAGCACATGACCAACACAATGGCAGTCCGCCTCGCGGCGTTGATGGGTTTTCTGGGCGTGGCGCTCGGGGCTTTCGGCGCGCATGGGCTTAAGGAAATTTTGACGCGGCATGACACCGTGGCCATCTGGGAGAAAGCGGTGTTTTACCACTTGATTCACGCGGTGATGTTGTTTGTGCTCGCGCAACGTCAGCCGGTCAGGAGCGGGTCGTGGTTGTGTTTCTTCGTTGGCATCGTGTTTTTTTCCGGCTCGCTGTATTTGCTGGCCGTCACCAACGCGCGTTGGCTCGGAGCCGTCACGCCCATTGGCGGCGTAAGTTTCATCGTCGGGTGGCTTTGGCTGGCCGTCCGGCCTGTTTTCAATGGTCTGCGACAGTAGTGAAAAACCCCCGACGCAACTCATCACAACCAGTCCGAACCTAAACATTGGCCAAGCAAAACGGGGCGTTGAATGTGAAATACCGTTCCGGTCGGCGTGCTCCACCTTCCCGGATCAATCCGCGCCAGCCGCACCTTGAGGTTTTTGGCCCGCGAATAATCCTTGCTGGAAATCCGCA
>CAYIOH010000123.1:0-9264 GCA_964364975.1 uncultured Bifidobacteriaceae bacterium | reverse complement strand
CCAAGCTCGAGGGCGATGGGGCCATCAACGTGCTCGTGGAAGCGGATTCGGATTGGAGCAAGAAGACCGAGCCGCTGGTGTTCACGTTGGACTACGGCAAGGGGCGGGTTTTCCACGAAGCGTTTGGCCACGATGGCAAAGCCATCCGCAATCCGTCAGTTCAAAAGCTCATCCAGCGCGGTTGCGAGTGGGCGGCGACGGGAAAAGTGGAGTAGGCATCGCCGCCAAGTCGAAAAGCTGGGCCGTGATTGCACGTGAAGGGTCAGTCCGGAGTATTGACACAACTTCGGCGCGGGCGTAGAACCGGGTCATGTCCCGCGCGATGCGCAGAGCAAGATGAATCCAAACTGGTGTAAATACTCCGGACTGACCCCTTCACGGACTGACCCCTTCATGACTTTAAGACATCAAACACACTGCACGGCTGGCACGCAGAAGGGCATAACGCTCTGGAAACTCTTAGTGTTGATCAGCGCCATTAGTATCGTCTTGGCTGTGCTCCTTCAGTGGATCTTTCCTAGAATATAGTATCAGGCGGGAACTAACAGTGGGACCACACAGGAACTCGATTCGGCTCAGTTTGCCGGCATACTGCCAGACAGCATTGGGCTCGTGAAGGTGAAGGGGTGAAGGGGTCAGTCCGCAGTATTGACACAACTTCGCTGTCGTCCCCCTTGCAACGCGGCAGGTGCGCCTTCTCATATATCCATCCGAACGTCTCGAACTCGTCGGCACATGCTACTTCCGAACTGACTCGACGTGCTTGCCGCGAATCTTTCGGGTGTTGAAATCCCATAGCAACCAGTCGTCGTCGGGCACAAAGCGGTTGAGCTTGCGGTCCCACTTTTTCGGCAGCCGCGTGTTGAGTTTTTCCACGAACGGCAGCAGCGGCCGTTGCGGTGGGAACCGCTTTTCGTGGCGGTCAAGCGCGATTTCCGTCCGCCAGCCAAATCGTTTCCGATACGGTCCAAAACCAAAGCCGTCAAAAAAGTTTTCGCCGCCGACCAGAGGGATGTACCAAAGACTCGGAATGCCGCGCGGGTTTTCCTTGATGGGAATTTCAGCCTCCAACCGTTTCAACATTTCGCCGCCGGCCGGATCATTTCTCAAGTGCGCGCGCAATTCGTGCAGCGTTGGGAACAGGATCGGCGGACTGACGAAGAGCACCGGCTTGTGCTGAAGCGTGGCCATGATGATCTCGTGCGGGGTGCCCACACTGTAAATATTCGTCGGGCAATACGAAATCGAAAAGTCGCTCGTGTCCACCATCCGCAGGTCAATGTGCAGCGTCTCCCAGAACTGCCGCGCGCACCATGACCGCGCCTGCGCGCCTTTTTTGCCGCCCTCGTAGGTCCAGTGTTTGCGGATGCGCTCGCTGCTCTTCACGTCCTCGCGGCCGTATTCGTGGAGGCCGCGCACGTCGGGCTTGAACCACGGGTCGAACACCGTGACGCCCATTTCCTGGAGGAATTGACTGACGCGGTTGCGCCAGCCGGTTTGTTTTTCCGCCGCGCGCGACGCGACGAAATCCATCGGACCGGAGAGATAAACTCGCGCGCCTTCGAGCAACCGATGCTTTTGCGGAGATCGCGGCATCGCCGGCAGGAGTTGGTTTGCGCCGTCCGGGTCAGTGACAACCGCACCCGTGTCCGCAAGCGCAGTCTTCCATGTCTTCGGGCGCGGGCACGCGACCCATTTCAAGCGTCTTGGAGATGTGCTTGTGGATGGATTCCTGAATGTCGTGCAGTTCCTGCTGCGCGTCGAGGAAGCCGGTCGCCACGGGGTTGGCGAGCAACGCCTCGCGCTGGCGCTCGAACTCCGAAACCTCCTCGCCGCTCACCGGCAGGGAGCGCTGTTGTTTTTCCTGCAAAGCCTGGCCTTTGGTCGTCAGTGATTCGTACTGCGCGCGCGATTTATCGTCAGCCATGAACGAGTTGATGCGCTCGCGGATGGAGATCATGCTTGGTTCGGCCACGAGGGCCGCGCACAGTTCGCGCGTTTTTTCGAGGACCACATTTCCGTTGGTTTGAGTTGTCATAATTTAGCTTACCCGAACGCATGGGCAACATGCTCCAGCGAAGCGGTGCGAAAATAAAGCACACGTCGTGCAGCAAGGCAAACCTTGTTTCGGACTCGGGGCGAGGAGGACCTGGCGGGTTTCAAGAAGAAGGAGGAGAAGTTTGCGCTGGGGCTGCGAAAGTCGAATAATTCGTGGTGTATGATTTGAGAGGTGGGTGACATAAAGGCATCGCGGTGAGTGGAGTGAAACGCTAAGTTTGCTCCCGGCTTGCACGCGATCTTGACTTGGCCGCGCTGCCCGGCAGCATGTGTGCCGATGTCACTGCCAACCCGACACGCTGATTGAATCCATGACGCTCACGACTTTTTCCTTTCCAACGCCAACACTGTTCGGTGCTGGCGCGCTCGGCGAATTGCCGGTGCGCATGAAACGCCTCGGCATCCAGCGACCGCTGGTCGTCACCGATGCCGGGTTGCTCCGCACGGGAGCGTTCGTTGCCTTGACTGAGGCCCTCGGTCCCGGTTCACAAGGTAAATACTGGTTCGTCTATTCCGGCGTGCATCCCAATCCGATTGAGCAGGACGTGCGTGACGCCGCGCAAGCCTTCCGCGATCAAGGTTGTGACGGCGTCATCGCCATCGGGGGCGGCAGCCCGCTCGACGCCGGCAAAGCGGCCCGCCTGTTGGTCAAACACCCGGGATTCGATCTCGTAAAGTTCTACGACGAATCGGATTGGTCAGGCCTCGCGCCGTTCATTGCCATCCCGACCACCGCCGGCACTGGCAGCGAAGTCGGTCGTAGTTCCGTCATTACGTTGGACGCGACGCGGCGCAAAGCGGTGCTCTTCCACGCCGAGTTGCTGGCCAAACTCGTCATCCTCGATCCCCAACTCACCGTCGGTCTGCCACCAATGCTCACTGCCGCTACCGGCGCGGATGCGTTGACGCACTGCATCGAGAGCTTCACCTGCCCACAGTTTCACCCGATGTGCGATGGCATCGCGCTGGAGGGAATCCGGCTCATCATTGAGGCCCTGCCGCGTGCCTACGCCAAGGGCGATGACCTTGAAGCGCGCGGCCACATGCTGGTCGCCGCAGCGATGGGAGCGATTGCGTTTCAAAAGGACCTTGGCGTCGTCCATTCGCTGGCGCATCCGCTCTCGACCATCTGCGGCATGCACCACGGCTTGGCAAACGCGCTTTGCCTCGTCGCCGGGATGAAGTTGTGCGCCGCGCGCAAACCCGGAATTTACCGGCGCGTGGGCATCGCCTGCGGATTGGAGGTTTTGAAATGTTCAGCGAGCGAAGCCGATCAGCGAACCATCACCTTCATGGCGGATTTCCTTGCGCGGCTTGGCCTCAACACCCGCCTCAGCGATCATGGCGTCAAACGGGACCAACTCGACGCGCTCGTCGCCCAGGCGGTGGATGACCCGTGTCACAAGACCAACGTCGTGCCGGTGACGGCGGGTGATTTCCGAAACCTTTACCTCGAAGTGCTATGAACATCCCGACGCAACTATTCATTGACGGTGCGTTCCGCGACTCCAAGTCGGGGCGCCGGACCACACTCATCAATCCCGCCACCGAAGCGGCTTTCTGCGATGTCGCCGCGGCGGACGTGGCCGACGTGAGCTTGGCGGTGGAATCCGCCCAGCGCGCGTGGGATTCCGGCTGGCGCGATCTGGCGCCAGGCAAGCGCACGGAGATTCTGTTTAACGTCGCCCGGAAGCTCCGGGACAACCTCGAAGAGATCGCACAATTAGAGATGTTGCAGATCGGCAAGCCGATCAGCGATGCGCGCGATGAGGTCGGACTGGGCGCGCGGGTGTTTGAGTATTACGCGGGCGCGATCTCGCGCTTCGGCGGCGAGACGCTCCCGGTGGCGCGCGGCGGTTTCGACTTCACACTGCGGCAGCCGATGGGTGTTGTGGCCTGCATCGTGCCGTGGAATTTTCCCTTCCCGATTGCGTGCTGGAAAGCCGCCCCCGCACTGGCCGCCGGCAACTGCGTGGTGCTCAAACCGGCGTCGCTCTCTCCGCTCACGGCATTGAAGCTGGGCGAATTGGCGCACGCCGCCGGCTTGCCGCCGGGCGTGCTGCAGGTGTTGCCCGGGCCGGGTGGGGCAATTGGCGAAGCGCTGATCACGCATCCGTTGATCCGCAAAGTCTCCCTCACGGGTTCTACGGAGGTGGGCCGCCGCGCGATGGAATTGGCCGCCCGCGATTTCAAGCGCGTTTCGCTCGAACTGGGTGGCAAGTCGCCGAACATCGTGTTCGCCGACGCCGACTGGCAAGTCGCCGCCGAGACTTCGCCCATGAGCGTCTTTGCCAACACCGGCCAGGATTGCTGCGCGCGGAGTCGAATGTTCGTGGAGCGCAGCATCTTTGCCGGATTCTTGGAGAAGTTCGTCGCCGCGACGAGAAAGCTCGTTGTCGGCGACCCAACCAAGCCGGAAACCCAACTCGGCCCGCTGGTTTCAGCCAACCAGCGCGCGACCGTGGAGGAGTTTCTGGCGGACGCCCGCACTCGCGGCAGCAAGTTTGTCTGCGGTGGTGCGCGGCCGTTTCCCAAAGGCTGGTACCTCGAACCGACGGTCCTGCTTGGCGCGGGCAAGACAGACCGCTGCTGGCGCGAGGAGATTTTCGGACCGGTCGTGTGCATCGTTCCGTTCGACGACGAGGAACAGATGATCCGGGACGTGAACGCCTCGCCCTACGGCCTGAGCGGCTCCCTGTGGACAAACGACCTGCGGCGCGCGTTGCGGGTGGCCCGCCGGATCGAGAGCGGTGTGTTGAGCGTGAACTCGCACAGCAGTGTCCATGTCGAAGCGCCCTTCGGCGGCTTCAAGCAAAGCGGGATTGGCCGCGACCTCGGCATGGCGGCGATGGAAGGCTACACCGAATTGAAGAACATTTACGTTGCTCCCTGATTCCCATGAACCTGCAAGACTTGAAACGCCAAGTCCGCTCCGGCGCCATTGACACCGTCATCGTCGCCCTTGCTGATCCGTTTGGCCGCTTGGTTGGAAAACGATTTCGCGCTGGCATCTTCCTGGATTCCGTGGTCAAACACGGCACGCACGGCTGCAATTACCTGCTGACGGTCAACCTGGACATGGACCCCCAGGATGGCTTCAAGGTGGCGAACTGGGACGCCGGCTTCGGTGACTTCGCCATGCAGCCCGATCTGGATACGTTGCGCATCATTCCGTGGCAGGCTGGTGCCGCGCTGGTGATTTGCGATCATGTCAAACACGACGGTTCGCTGGTGGAAGAATCACCGCGGTCGGTGTTGCGCCGTCAGATTCAGGCGCTCAAGGCCCAAGGCTTGACCTGCTGCTGCGCGAGCGAGTTGGAGTTTTACCTTTTCAACCAGACATACCATTCGGCCTTCACTGCCGGTTACCGCGACCTGCAGCCCTCGAGCGATTACCGGATTGACTACCACTTGATGCAGCCCACGCGCGACGAGCCGCTGATGCGAGCCATCCGCAACGGCCTGACCGCCGCGCGCGTGCCGGTCGAGAGCAGCAAGGGCGAATGGAGCCGCGGTCAGCACGAGATCAACTTTGTTTACACCGACCCGCTCGCCATGGCGGATATGCACGTGCTCTTCAAGCAAGGCGTCAAAGAAATCGCCGACCAGCATGGCAAGGCGATTTCGTTCATGGCCAAATCCGCTCCGGGCGAAGCCGGCAACTCCTGTCACATTCACATGAGCCTGTGGCGCGGTCGCCAAAGTCTGTTTCCTGCGGCGAAGGGGAATTCCGGTTCCAAATTCTTCCGCCAATTCCTTGGTGGTTTGATTAAATATTCGCCAGAGCTGTGCCTGTTTTTCGCGCCGACGATCAACAGCTACAAGCGTTATCAGCCCGGCAGTTGGGCGCCGACGCGCATGGCTTGGGCGGTGGACAATCGCACGGTGGGCTATCGGGTCGTGGGCCACGGATCATCCTTCCGCATCGAGAACCGGATGCCCGGCGCCGACGCAAACCCGTACCTCGCCATCGCTGCAATGCTGGCGGCTGGCATGGCGGGTGTGAAGGAACGCCTCGATTGCGGCGATGAGTATGTCGGCAACGCCTATGTGGACCCGAAGCTGGATCGCCTCCCCGCCAGCTTGCGCGATGCGGCCGAGCTGTTCGACAAATCAAAGCTCGCTCGCGCCGCTTTTGGCGACGCCGTGGTCGAGTTCTACGTCCACCACGCGCACCTGGAAGTCGAAGCGTTCAACAACGCGGTCACCGACTGGGAAAAAGCTCGCTATTTCGAACGCATTTGAGCCTCCCGTCAGCAAGAGTAATTCCCCTGCCAATGAACGCGAACCCCGCCGCTGCACATGTCCCCGGCGACCAGCACTTACGGTCCTGGCAACTGCGGATCTTCTGGCTACTCTGGGGTGGTTACGCCTCTTACTACCTTTGTCGTGTCAACTTCGCCGTCGCGCAACCGCTCATCCTCAAGGAATTTCCGAGTTGGACCAACGCGCAGATCGGCATGATCCCCTCGACTTACGCGATCTTTTACGCCATCGGCCAGATCGTGAACGGCACGCTCTGCCAGCGATTCGGGACGCGATTGATGATGACGGTTGCACTGTCTTTCGCTGCGATCACAAATTTGCTTTTCGCCTCCGCTTCTTCGTTCTCCGTCATGCTCGTGCTCTGGGCGGTGAACGGCTACGCGCAATCTGCTGGCTGGTCGCTCCTCGTCCAGACGATTGCCAACTGGACCACGTCGAAACGCCGCGGCATGATCATGGGCCTGATCTCCACGTGCTACACCGTCGGCAACGTCCTCTCGTGGTTGCTGGCGGGACAGCTTTGCGAGTCGTTCGGCTGGCGCACGGCCTTTTGGGTGCCGAGCCTCGTGCTCGTGCCAGTCGCCATTGTGTTCTACACGTTCCTGCGCAACTCGCCCGAAGAAGCAGGCTTTCCGCCGGTGCGCGACGACGGTCTTGAACCAGCGGCTCAAACATCCAGGGCTTCTGCAAACGCCAGTCCTGCGATGCTCTCAACCGCTGCCATCCTGCGGCTGACTTTTTCCAACCGTGTGTTGTGGATTCTCGGCGTGGGTTTTTTCTGCATGAACGCCGTGCGTTATTCCTTCATGAACTGGAGCGTGCAATACATGGCGGACTTCCAGGGCCGCAGCATCAAAGGCAGCGCGCTCACCGCCGTCGTGATACCGCTCATTGGCTCGTTCGGCGCCATCTCGGCGGGCTGGTTTTCCGACACCCTCTTCGGCAAGCGGCGCGCGCCGGTGTGCGCCATCATGCAGATCGGCCTCGCCGCGGTCTGTGTGGGCTTCACGTTCGTGCCGCGCGGTGATTGGATTCTCGCCACCGCGCTTCTGGGTTTGGCGGGTTTCCTGATTTACGGGCCGGACATGCTGATGAGTGGCGCGGCCACGATTGACGTCAGCCATCCGCGCGCGGCCTCCATCGCCACGGGCTTCACTATGTGTCTTGGCGCCCTGGGTTCAATTTTTTCCGGAGCCGGCGTGGGCTGGCTCAAAGATCTGGCCAAAGGGGATTGGAATCTTGTCTTCTATGTGCTCGCCGGGCTGGTGCTGGTGGCGGCGGGTTTCATGATTTCAATCTGGAACGCGCGTCCGAAAGGCGCCAAATAGATCGCCCGAACCCATCAAGTGAAAAAAAGCGCATGTAAATTGCACTCGCCGGGCTGGAACGAGCGAACGCGGCGGGCCTTGGAACAATTGATTCAACGCGGCTCAGGCAAAGGCCTGCCGGTGGCTTTTGACTTCGATAACACCGTGATCAGTGGCGATATCGGCGAGGCCACGCTCGCAGTTCTGACGCGCGACGGCTTGCTCAAAACAGGGCGGCTTCCCGAAACGCTCAGCCCGCCGTTCCGACTGCCCGACGGACGCCGCATCAGGCTGAAGTCTGGCCCGGACATCACTGCGTATTACTCGGCTTACCTCGCACCCACGGCGCACGGCGAGCGCGACCCCACGCCGCTTGCCAACGGCTACGCGTGGGCGGTCGAAGTGATGGAGGGGCTGCGTCCGGCGGACGTGATTGCGGCGACGCGCAAGTCGCGGGAATTCGCGCGACCCCGTGGGCCGGGCTTCATCGAAGTGACGCCCAGCAAGACTTGCTTCCCGGTCCCGACTTTCTACCCGGAGATGGTGGAACTCATCGCCGAGTTAGTTCGCCATCGCTTCGATGTTTGGATCGTTTCCGCCAGCAACGTCTGGACGGTGCGTTGGATGGTGTCGCACGAATTAAATCCGCGCTTACGCCAGCACGGGGTGAAGGGAGGTTTGCGCGCGGACCATGTGGTCGGTGTCTCCACGCTGCTGACCGACCGGCGCGGTGGCTTGCACAAAGACGCGCTGCTGGTGAAAGAGAACGCACATTACGCCGCACTCGACGAGAAGACGTTGCGTAGCTTCCGGTTGACCAGCCGGCTACAATTCCCGGTGCCGACTTATTCCGGGAAGATTGCCTGCATCTTCGACGTCATCGGCGAACGACCATATCTCTGCGCCGGCGACAGTCCGGGCGACCACGCCATGCTGGCCTTCAGCCAAAACCGGCTTTGGATCGCGCGGCTGGAAAAATTTGGTTTCCAGGAGAAGACGGCGAAACTCATCCGCAAGACGGGCAGCGCCGGCTGGATCGTTCAACCTGCGCTCGCCAAAAACGAACCCGGGTTTGTGTCGGACCTCGAGTCGCTTCCGCGCCGGCTCGGCAGCGTGCCGCGCGATATCGGCAAGGCAGCGCGCATTGTTTCGGTCCTCGGACAGCGGCGGCGAGCCGGCTGTTCGCCATGACCGCTCATCCTTGAACTGGCCGGCGTTGACGCTGACCTCCTGCCCGGCCAAAACTCGACCCAGACATGCCTTCCAACTCATCAGCTTCCAATTCCGGCCCGGGCCTGAAGCGCGTGCTGGGTCTGCCTGCCTTGGTGCTTTACGGGATCATTCTCGTCCAGCCCACCGCGCCGATGCCGCTCTTCGGCGCCGCGGCCGAAAAGGCGCAAGGCCACGTCGTCACCACGATTTTAATCGGGATGGTGGCCATGCTGTTCACGGCGATCAGTTACGGGCGCATGGCCAACGCCTATCCCAGCGCCGGCTCGGCCTACGCTTACGTCAGCCGCGAAATCCATCCTTCGCTTGGTTACTTCGTCGGCTGGGGAATGATTTTCGATTACGTGATGAACCCAATCATCTGCGTGATCTGGTGCAGCAAGGCGGCGATGAATTTCATTCC
>CAYIOH010000122.1:0-9327 GCA_964364975.1 uncultured Bifidobacteriaceae bacterium | reverse complement strand
AGTACCACGTGGCCCTCGACAAGCAGACCGGCCAGACCGTTTGGAAAACGAACCGCTCGGTCGTGTGGAACGATGAGAGCGTGCCCGGCCCAATGGCGCGGGACGGGGATTTGCGCAAAGCCCACAGCACCCCGTTGATCGGGATTGTCGCCGGAAAGCCGCAGATGTTCAGCGCCGGCGCGAAGGCCGCGTATGGTTACGACCCGCGCACCGGACGGGAAATCTGGAAAGTCCAATATGCCGACTGGTCAGTCGCGCCACGCCCGCTCTACGACCAGGGATTGGTCTTCCTCGTCACCGGCCTGGTGAAGCGGGAGCTTTGGGCGATCCGACCCGACGGACAGGGCGACGTGACCGACACGCATGTGGTGTGGAAGCTCAGTACGCACATAGGCAAGTACGCCTCGCCGCTCTTGGTGGACGGCTTGATCTACACCGCGGCCGAGGAGAGCTTTGTCACGTGCCTCGAAGCGGCGACGGGCAAGGTGGTTTGGACCGAACGCATCGGCGGCAAATTTGCGGCCTCACCGATTTATGCCGATGGGCGGCTTTATTTCTTTGATCAGCAGGGCACAACCACGGTGCTCAAACCGGGGCGCACGTTTGAGGTCCTGGCGAAGAATACACTGGCGAACGGCTTCATGGCTTCACCGGCAGTTTCCGGCAGGGCGTTTTTCCTTCGAACCCGGACACACTTGTATCGGGCGGAGGAGATGACGACGGAACACAAGTAAGAAACCGTGCGGGGTTTGTTTCCGTCCACGGGGTTTATTTTGTCTCCCGGAAACAATAAAGCTTCGTCAGCGTGCGGATGAGCAGGTGATCCCCGGCAATTGCCGGACTGGCCATGCACATTTCGTCGAGCGAATTCTTGTGCAGCAGTTTGTACTCGGCGCCGGCCTGGAAGACGAAAGTGTCGCCGTCTTCGCTCAACGCGAAGATTTTTCCATTCGCAGCCCAAGGCGAGGCGGTGAATGAGGTCGTGTCCGTGCGGATGCGCTGTTTGCTGTAAACCGGCCGGCCAGTGCGCGCGTCGTGGCAGCTCAGGAAACCGAAGTCGAACAGCACGTAGAAATAATCGCCGTAGAGCAAGGGCGAGGGATTGTAGGGCGCGGCGACCGGTTGATACCACGCGATGAATGCGTTGTTTGTCTCGCTGGGCTTCAACGTGATGTCCCCGGAAGCGCCGGGCTTGACGGCGAACACGGAGCGATTCTTGTCGCCAACATAACCGGAGCAGACGAAGAGCAGGCCGGACGTGGAGGACGGGGTCGGGATCACAATCGAAGACATGCCGCCGAATTCCCAAAGTAATTTCCCATCAAGGTCATAGGAGCGGACTCGTTTTGTACCGGATGTGATCAACTCGGTGCGCTGTTCGTTACGCCAGATGTGGGGCGTGGCCCAGTTGCTCTTTTCGTCGCGTTCGACCCGCCACAGTTGGCGTCCAGTCTTCGCATCAAGTGCCACGGCGAAAGATTGCTCGTCGTTGTCATTCACCAGGAACACGCGGCCATCGTGCAACACCGGCGACGCTGCGGCACCCCAGCCGGAGCGCACCTTCACCGGCGGCCAGTTGGTGGACCAAAGTTTCCGGCCCTGCATGTCGTAGCAGAATAAACCGACGTTGCCGAAGTAAGCGCACACGCGCTCGCCATCAGTCACTGGAGTCTCGGATGCGTAGGTGTTTTTTACGTGGTGCGGGTTTGCCGGCGTACCATGGTGCGCTTCCTGGCGCCACAGCTCACGACCGGACTTGAGATCGAAACACAGGACAAGCCAGCGATGCTCGGCTTTGGGAATCTCTTTTCGTTCGCCGCCGAAGTAGAGCCCCTTTTTCGCCGGCTCCACCTCGCCATCGCTGACGACGGTGGTCACAAACACGCTCCCGCCCCAGACGATCGGCGAAGACCAGCCGCGTCCAGGCACCTCGATCTTCCACGCGACATTTTCGTTCGTGCCCCAGTGATCGGGAAGGTTCGGATTATCAGCGACACCCGAGGCGCCCGGCCCGCGGAACTGCGGCCAGTTCGTGGACGAGCTGGCGGCGAGGGTTGGCGCCGTCACGCAGAGCAAGCACATGCCGGCCAGGGCTGGATAACTCACGGTTCGGAAGGCAATCGTCAGCAACACCTGGCTGACACTGGTGGAATTCATGGGCGGAGCATTGGCAGCTTTGAACAGAGCAGCAAGCAAAGAGTGCAAAGAGTGCTGCCTTGCGTCACAGAACCTCAATCTCCGTCCGGTCGTGGAAGTGAGCCATTGTTTCTGAAGGCAGGGTTGCCTGCGTCATAGAGGATCGGGGAAAACTGGCCCCCCTTAAAGAAGCAGGCACGGATGCGAAGGAAACCGATCAGGCTGAATACCAGAGGTAAAAGCGGCCGGCAGAAAATGCAGCGCGAAAGATCACAATTCTGCAAATGGCGGAGAGAGGGGGATTCGAACCCCCGATACGGCTTTTGACCGTATAACGGTTTAGCAAACCGCCGCCTTCAGCCACTCGGCCATCTCTCCGTCAACGACTTGCGTGGTTTGTGTTTAACCACACGCTGACTACTTCAGCAACGTTCCGGTATATCGGCCAGCAATAAAACGCACCCAGACCTGGCTGGCCACAAAGATACCAACTCTTGTTCTGTTAGGAAAATCTGGCATTTATTACAATCGGGTCAAGCCGAAACAGTTACCGCAACTCCGGGAGAGCGCAACTTCGCACCGGCGATTGTGAATTTGTAGCGGGGTGCTTTGGCGCGCGAGCTATCGGGGCGAAGTCGCGCTGTTTGTTTTTGAAGTGGTGGAGAGAATCTGTTCCGGTTGAGGCAGGGTTTTGACAGGGGTTCGCGTCAGATTTTGCAGTCTATCAGTAGATTAGGCGGCGTTTTTCTGCTTCTGTGCATATAACCAAAGTGCCCTGAGGAACTGTCCGAACGTCGGGAAGCACGTGTGTCCGTCATCGGGAAGCTTCGCGCCGTAGCGCGCCTCGTAATCCTCCAGGATGTCCATGTCCACGTCGCCGAACGTGGCATCATACAGACCCAAATCCTCGACCCATCTGTCATCGGGTAAGGCGGCAGACAAATCATACTCGAAATACTTCGAGCAGGTATCCCGAAACCAGGAAACAAAATCGAGTGGAATGTCCGGGGCAAAACGCCGATGCCACTCCTCGTGCGAAAGTGCCGGACGCTGCGACAGAAAACGAACCACCTCGTCGCGCCGCAGCGGGCTCGGGTCGTATGGCACCCGCAGCTTGTCTGCAATCTTCAGGAGGAGATTATTCATGTGCAGGGCGAAACCGCCTAACCTCATGGTGAATTGCAAATTTGCAGTCTATCAGTATTCACGGCTTCGACTTTCTGCTTGGCAAAGTATTTTGTCGAGAGAGGAATTTAGCCGATCCTTTTTGCTTCCATCGGCCATCCTCCATCCTCCATCCTCTCCACCGCGTTATTTTGAACCGATGAAACTTTCGATCTTGTCCGTCTTGCTCGGCCTCGGCATGGCCGCGCCGCAGACTTGATTTTGAAAGACCTTGCGCTTGCCGCAATCCCCAAAGTCCTGTATCGTTTAGCCATGTTCGCGAAAGCCATAGTGGGTGGAAAGCTGATTCGGTTTCGGCTCTCGCCGGAATTGGCAAAGTGTCACAAGCGCAATGCGGGAAAGACCATGACCGACGCGGAAGTGATCGAATTCGTCGAGCAGAAACGTCGCGTGCTGGCGTTGCGACGGGCCAAACCTTACCTTGCGAGTCGTCCTTGACACTTGCGTCTTGAAGCTTGCCACGCTGGGCACGCCAGTGAATCCAGCGGCGCTGATAGTTGAGTTGGGCTTGGCGGGACGGCTTGAATTCTGGGCGTCGCCCGCCATGATCGAGGAATACACGGAAGTTCTCGATGACCAGCCTGATTTCCTGACCCGCATCGTCGAATGTTTGCGTCCATGCTATCCGTTGACGGAATTGGCTGTGATCCGTCACAAGCCGGATAATCGTTTTCTGGAATGTGCGCTGGCGGTGGAAGCGGATTTTCTGGTCACAGTGAACACGGCGCTCGGACATTTTGATCAGCCTGCTTATGAGGGCGTCCGCGTTTTAACTCCCGGCGCATTCGTTGCTTTGGCTCACGTCAAAAAATTGTTGAATGAACTCAACTGAACATCGTGACTTGCTTCACCATGTCGCATCTTTCATTCTGATTTGAAACGATGACATTGAAACTTTCAACGCTCGCCATCTTGCTCGGCCTCGGCATGGCCGCGCCGCAGGTGTATGGGTTGGCCAGGCCCACTGCGTTCGCCGCCGCCGTCCGCAAATTCCCGCGCCACGTGCCGACCGGCGTGTTCCTGATGCTGCTGGGCACGGCGTGGTTTCTCTGGTTGGTGAACCAAGAGCCAATCGCCGATTTCGCCGCGTTCAAGCCGCACATGATGGCCGTGTTCGCGGGCATCGGCGTGGCGACGTGTTTCTTCGTCCAGGATTTTCTGGCGGTGCGCGGGCTGGCGGTGGTTTTCCTCCTGCTCGCCAAGTTGATGGTGGACACGGGCCGTCCGCATCTGGGCGAGACGCCGTGGGTGTTGCTGATTCAAACGTGGGCCTACGTGCTGGTCGTGGCGGGCATCTGGTTCACGGTGTCGCCGTGGCGGCTGCGGGATTTGTTGAACTGGACCACGGCGAATGAAAAGCGTGTGAAGATTTGCCTCACTATCCGGCTCGCGTTCTCGCTCCTGGTCGTGGTGCTCGGCCTGACGGTGTTCCGTGCCATGTAGCCGCCGAGGTAACGAGGCTGAGGATGGTGATAAAGAATCAGCCGCCTCACATCGGCGGCTAGGACTGGAGGGATTGATTGAGTAAAGGCAAAATTCTCGTCATCCGTGGGGGCGCGATTGGGGATTTCATTCTCACGCTGCCTGCGATTGCCGCGCTGCGAAAACAATTTCCCAACGCGCATCTCAAAGTGCTCGGCTACCCGCACATCGTTCAGCTTGCGCTGGCGGGTGGTTTGGTGGATCGCGTGCAGCCGATTGAGGCGCGCGGGTTGGCCGGTTTCTTTGCGCGCGATGGCGACCTCGCCCCCGACCTCGCAGATTATTTTTCTGAGTTTGATTTGATTGTTTCCTATCTCTTCGATCCGGACGAGATTTTCAAAACGAACGTGGCGCGATGCACTCACGGTCAATTCCTCACCGGGCCGCATCGTCCGAATGAAAAGGAAAGCATTCACGCCACACAGGTTTACTTGAAACCGTTGGAGCGCCTGGCAATTTTCGATGCCGACCCGGTGCCGCGACTTTCGCTGATGCTTTCTGATAAGATAGGTAGGGCCGACCTGCCGGCCGGCCCGGACGCGCGGCAGCGCGTCCCTACCATCGCCCTCCACCCCGGCAGCGGCAGCGAGAGAAAGAACTGGCCGGAAGCAAAGTGGGCGGAATTGCTGCGGCACTTGGTCAATTCGACTGAACTGCACTTGCTGCTGGTTGGCGGGGAAGCCGAGGGTGAACGTCTTCGGCGGTTGGCCGCAGCCTTGCCGACGGCGCGAGCCGTGGTTGCGCGAAGCCTGCCGCTCGCTGAACTCGCCGGCCAATTGCAATCCTGCGCCGCATTTGTGGGGCACGATTCTGGCATCACGCATCTGGCCGCAGCACTGGGTTTGCCTACACTCGTTCTGTGGGCGGACACGGTAGAAGAAATCTGGCGACCGCAAGGAGAACACGTGACCGTTGTGAGAGAGATTGCCGGGCTTCATACCTTGAACGCCCAGCGCGTGGCGGACGAATTGAGCAGAATGCTGCCGGCTTAAGATCCGTTGCCCGGCGCAACGATCACTACAATTCCCTTCGCGCGCAGTTGCGCCACCAAGTCTGAGGGCGCTTTGCTATCGGTGACGATCGTATCAATCTGTTCGAGGTCGCAAAGAGGCGAAACCGAGCGGCGGCCGAATTTCGTGTGGTCGAGGCAGAAAATGACTTTCGCTGCCGCGCGAATCATAGCCAGTTGAATATCAATCAGCAGCCCGTGCGAATTCGTCAGCCCTTCCAAGGTAATGCCACCTGCGCTCATCACGGCGACATCCGCATGGATTTTTGAAAACGCCTCAACCGCAAGCGGGCCAACCAGTACACCGAGGCGCGGGTAAATCACGCCGCCGCTCAAGACCAGTTCGACGCGACCAGCAGAGGAGTAAAGATTCGCCACGGGCAGGGAGTTCGTCACGATCTGAGGCGACTTGTCTTCAAGGTATTTTGCAACATGATAAACCGTCGTGCCTGCGTCAATGATCACGCTCTGGTTTGGCCGAATAAGTTCAGCGCACGCGCGACCGATGGCTTCCTTTTGATCGAGTTGATGCGTGTCGCGCGCGGAGAAGGCAAACTCGTCGGACTTGGGCGTGATGATCCGCGCTCCGCCGTGCGTGCGCCGCAATCCGCCCGCCGCTTCCAATACTGTGAGGTCGCGCCGCACGGTCGAGGTTGAAACCCCCACGTGCTTGGCTAAATCTTCCAACGACGCGAACTCGACCTTTTGGAGATAGCCCTCAAGGCGATGTTTTCGCTCTTCTGCCGTCATTCGGGCAATAATCTGGCAGATATTGAAAGATTATGCAAGAAAAATGTTGACGGACTGGCAAAATCGGTCAAAACTGTGCGTGTTATGACTGTTGCTGCATCTACGCCACACCGAGCGGTGGTCGAACATTTGGTTCGGCAAGCCGTGTATTCTCGGCTTGGGAAGCCGTTGCCACGCGCGGCGTCCGCGCCAAATCCGCTGGTTGTGAACATCAGCGCGCGCCATTGCCATCTCACGCCGGAAGCGGTCGAGGCGCTGTTCGGGAAAGGCCATCAACTCACCGTTCACAAGTGGCTTTATCAGGAAGGACAGTTCGCGGCAAAGGAAACCGTGACACTCATCGGCCCGCGCAGTCGCGTGATTTCAAATCTTCGCATCCTTGGCCCGTGCCGGAATCTGAATCAAGTGGAGCTTGCCTATACCGATGCCATCGCGCTCGGGTTTGAAATTCCACTGCGCGCGTCTGGCAACATTCAGGGCACGCCCGGCGCAATGCTCATGGGTCCGGCGGGATTTTTTGAGATGAAGGATGGCGTCATCCGTGCGTTACGCCATGTTCACATGCATCCGACGGACGCCGATTTTTACGGCGTGAAGCATGGCGACAACATGAAGCTCAGGATCGGTGGCGATTGCGGTATCATCCTCGACAAGATACTTTGCCGCGTGGACAAGAGTTTCAAACTCGAAGTCCATATTGACACCGACGAAGGTAACGCGTGCAACCTCCAACCCGACACGCAGGTTGAATTGATCAAATAATTTTCGCGACCGAAACAATTAACCCAAACAGGAGAAAACAAATGAGTGAAGCAATAGGAATGATCGAAACCAAAGGCTACATCGGCAGCGTAGAAGCCAGTGATGCCATGGTCAAAGCGGCCAACGTCAAGTTGGTCAAAACCATCCCCATCGGCGGCGGGCTTATCACGGTGCTGGCCCAGGGCGATGTCGGCAGCGTGAAAGCCGCTGTGGACGCCGGCTCGAAAGCCGCGGCCAAGGTCGGCGAACTGGTGAGTTCGCACATCATCGCGCGTCCGCACGAAGACTTGTTGAAAGCCTTTGTCGCGAACGTCACCGCCGCTGCAAAGTGACGCTACAACCATCAACCAATAACTATCAACTATTATGGCACAACAAGCAGTTGGAATGATTGAATGCAAAGGTCTTTGCGCGCTCATGGAAGCGTGCGATGCCGCGCTTAAGGCCGCCAACATCACGATGACCGGCTGGGAGAAAATCGGCAGCGGGTACGTCACCGGATTTTTCCGGGGCGACGTCGCGGCGGTGAAAGCCGCCACCGACGCCGGGGCTGCCGCAGCCGCGCAAGTCGGCTCGGTCGTCGCCGTGCAGGTGATTCCGCGTCCGCACGACGATTTGGGAATTCTCGGCAGGTGGCTGCAATAGAATCATACTCTTAATCCTAATCTTAATCTTACGCTGCTCGGCAGATTATGATTAAGAGAAAGATTAAGATTAAGAACCCCGAAGCCCGTGAAGATTCTCGTCGCCAATATCGGCTCGACCTCGCTCAAGTGGCGGTTGTTCGACTTCTCGAACAACGCAGAGCGCCTTTTGCACAAAGGCGGCTTCGAGCGCGTGGCCGATTTTCCAAAGGCGATTGAGGATTCCCTCGTGCAACTTCGCGCGGCTGGCGCGATTGCCAGCGAAAGCGAACTCGCCGCGGTTGGTTTCAAGGCCGTGATTGCGAAGGGCATCACCGGCTGCGTGCGACTCGACGAACGCGCGCTTGGCGCAATGGAGGCTTACAACGGCCTCGCGCCCGCGCACAATCCGCCCTACATCACCGGCATCCGCCTGTTTGGGAAACGCATGCCCGGAGTGCCGTTGGTCGGATTGTTCGAGACCGCGTTCTACCAGTTCGCGCCCGAAGCCATGATGCGCTACGCCGTGCCGCAAGCCTGGCACGACATCGGCATTCGCCGCTGGGGTTTTCACGGCGCGAGCCACAAGTTCATTGCCGAACGTTCGGCGGAATTGCTCGGTCGCAACGACGTTGCCGAACGCGTTCACAAACTTTACGTGGACGGTGGCAAAACTCCCGTGAACGAACCCGCGCTGCGCGTGATCTCCTGTCACCTCGGCGGCAGTTCTAGCATCACGGGAATCCGCAACGGCCTCGCCATCGGCAACAGCCTCGGCATGAGTCCGCAATCTGGATTGCCACACAACAATCGCGTCGGCGATCTCGATTCCGAAGCGATTCCTTACGCCGTGAAAACGCTCGGCATCACGATTGAAGAAGCGCAACGCCAACTCACGAAAGAATCCGGCCTGAAAGGAATCAGCGGCGTCTCGAATGACATCCGTGACATCACCGCTGCGGCAGAGCAGGGGAACGCAAACGCGAAGCTGGCGATTGATGTATTCGTCGCGAGCGCGCGGCATTGGATCGGCGGCTACTTCTTTGAGATGGGCGGTGCAGACGCCATCGTGTTCACCGCCGGAATCGGCGAGAACCGCACGGAGATTCGCTCGGCGATTTGCGCGAACCTCGGCGGCCTGGGCATTGAATTGGATTCCGCGCTCAACGCCAGCACTCGCGCCACCGAGACTGTCATCAGCAAGGCGGGTTCGCGTGTGAAGGTCATGGTCATTCCGACGAACGAAGAACTCGTCGTCGCGCGCGAAACGAAACGACTTTTGGAAAATTCCCGAAACTGACCACGAATGAACACGAATAGACACGAATGGAATTTTGTGGGTGGGGCGCGTCACTCCGTGCGCGCCGTCACACAACATTC
>CAYIOH010000121.1:0-9329 GCA_964364975.1 uncultured Bifidobacteriaceae bacterium | reverse complement strand
AGTTTATCACGCACAAACAACGCCTGCCGCGTACTGTCTTTTCCCCCGCTGACAACGCCCTTCGATTTTCCGCATTTCGGGCAAGAGCGTCCTTCAGGATTTAGGAGCCCACTGACGATGAAGACCTTATCGCATGCGGGACAGATAAACGCAATGTTGTTGCCCAACCAGTCTTCCGAGTTTCCAAGTTGATGTGGATCGAGTTCTTTTTGCATAGAGGCCCAATATATCGGCCAAACAATCTTTTCCAATCCCCAAACGCGGCGGCGAAGCAGCCTCCACCGCTGTTCACCCACAAAACCTGATGAATCCCAATTCAAACTGTACCGCTACCTGACCTAGTAACCCTTTATGGCTTTGTCTCGAAATGGATGGGCATGATGCCGTATTGTCGCGCTTCCTTAATTTTGATCAGGAAGTAACCGGGCACATGAGCCTCAAACTGGCTCCGATATTTTTGGGAATTCTCATTCGCGGATTGAATGGCTGCATCAAAGGTAATTTGCGAATGGGTGCGGCTCGACTGCAAGTTGAATAAGTCAGTGCTCTCAACTAGTGCCGTGACCTTGGCGTTCTTCAAAACGGCTTCATTTCCCAGTAATGTCGTCTCCAGGTATATGACGCCTTTGTGTTCCTCGTCGGCGTAATAGCCAACATAGCAGTGGCCGGGAATCAAAACCAAAACCGGGTCAATGCCTATCTTGCGGAGAATCGAAGCCATGAGAACACTGCCATCCACACAATTTGCCTGTGCGAATTTTATGGACTCGTCCAGAAATCGGACGTGTTGGCTGAACAGCGTTTGTGTCGGCTCCGATGCGGTTTGCGTGATCGAACTGTATTTGATTTTCTGGTTTTGCAATGCGGTCCAAATGGCTAGCACTTGCCGATACACTTGGGCGGGATCGTTTGATTGATACCCGTCAAAGCTCGAAACAATACCCGTCTTTAATGCGTCTTTCAAAAGATCATCAATCCCCGGATGATCCTCATTCACGTAAGCGGCGAACAAGAACGAAAACGGCGTGCCCTTGTAAAAAAGCAAGCAGTCATTGATTGAACGCACTCGAAATGTTTTCGTTTTGCTTCCGACTTCCTTTCCGTCCAACGAGAGGCTGAAAACAAAATTGATGGGTTTCGATTGTTTGACGGCCCGAAGCGCGTCGTAATCCCAGTTTATTTTGGGACGGACATTATATTCCACACCTGCCTTCTCCAATAGGCCCTCAAACGAACTTTCTTGGATAAGTGCATTCTTTCCAATGACAACTTTTACCCGGCTATTTTTTGATGGATTGACGATCGAAATTCCATGGGTGCTCAAGCGATCTCCAATCTGATTTGGGTCACTCTGCGTGTTGGTAATATTTACAGTCGCTATCGAAAGCAGCATCGAAGGGAAAATTTGGCCATCGAATTCATTCAGGGGTTCCCATTTCACCTGTGACTGCACTGTGTTTGCGGCGGTTAAGATTGCCAAGCTTGCGAAGTAGATTGCTTTCATAGTTGCCAGTTAGACCGCGTTGTTATCCGAACGCCTTCAAACAAGTCAGCCATTCCAACGTGCCGAACCAAATCAAATCATTCTACCCGACAAACTTCTTCGCCGCGATGCAGGCGTTGTGGCCGCCGAAGCCGAAGGAGTTGTTGATGACGGCATTCACCTTCATCTCGCGGGCGGTATTGGGTACGTAGTCGAGGTCGCACTCAGGGTCGGGCACCTGGTAGTTGATCGTGGGCGGAACGACGCTGTGTTTGATGGCGAGAGCGCAGACGGTCATTTCCACCGCGCCCGCTGCGCCGAGCATGTGGCCGGTGGCGCCTTTAGTGGAACTGACTGCAAGTTTGCGGGCGTGGTCGCCGAAGGCGGTCTTGATTGCCTGCGTTTCAGCGACGTCGCCCGTTGGGGTAGCGGTCCCGTGGGCGTTGATGTAGGAAACATCGGTGGTGTTCAGGCTGCCGTTGCGCAACGCTATTTTCATGCAGCGCGCGGCGCCTTCGCCTGCGGGCGATGGTGAAGTGAGATGGTACGCATCAGCGGTGTTACCGTAGCCGGTAATTTCGCAATAAATCTTCGCGCCGCGTTTCTTCGCATGCTCCAACTCCTCCAGCACGATGACGCCCGCGCCTTCGCCCATGACGAATCCGTCGCGTTCCTTGTCGAACGGGCGCGAGGCGTGTTTGGGGTCGTCATTGCGCGTGCTCATGGCTTTCATGGCGCAAAAGCCGCCGATGCCGATGGGCACAATGGTCGCCTCCGCCCCGCCCGCGAACATCATCTGCGCCTCGCCCATTTTGATGGTGCGCCAGGCTTCACCGAGGGCGTGATTGGCGGTGGCGCAGGCGGAGCAGGTGGCGAAATTCGGCCCGCGAAGATTGTGATACATCGAAAACAGGCCGCTCGCCATGTTGCTGATGAGCATGGGAATCATGAACGGCGAGATCCGGCCCGGCCCGCGTTCGAGGAGAATCTTGTGTTGGGCGGTGGTAGTTTCGAGTCCGCCGATGCCGGAGCCGATGATGACGCCGATTTCGTCGCGATTGAGTTTGTCGAGGTCCGCGCCGCAGTCCTTGAGCGCCGACCACGCGGCGTGAACGCCGAATTGGGAAAAGCGGTCGGTGCGGCGTACGTCCTTGGCTGATGGAAACGCGGGCAGCGGGTCGAAGTTTTTCACCTCGCCGGCAATTTGTGTGTCGAACTTGGCGGCGTCAAACGCGGTGATTCTATCAATGCCGCACTGGCCGTTGACGAGGTTGCTCCAGAACACGTCGAGCGTGTGGCCCAAGGGCGTGATGACGCCCAAGCCGGTGATCACCACCCTGCGGTCGGTCCAGTTGCTTGACATAAAATGAAACGGGGCAGCTCTGGCTGGGTCCAGCCGAAACCGCCCCGAAACCAGTCACGTCACGATTACTTTTGCTGGAGGTCTTCGATGTATTTGACGACCTCGCCGACGGTCAGGAGCTTTTCCGCCTGTTCGTCGGGAATTTCGCTGCCAAATTCCTCCTCCAACGCCATCACCAGTTCGACGATATCCAGCGAATCCGCGCCGAGGTCCTCGATGAACTTGGCGTCCGTGGTCACCTGGTCTGCGTTCACGCCAAGTTGTTCGACGATGATATCTTTGACTCGTTGTTCAATTGTTTTCTCAGCCATGATGTTGCTCCGGGTTCGGTTTTTGCCGTGTGTCTATGCTACGAATGAGGGGGGCGTCAAGCCCGAATCAAAAAAAATTCACAATCTTAATCTTGCTTTTGCTGATAGTCTTAATCGGCGGTTTCCAGTATTGCTTAAGAGCACGCTTATACAATCAAGCCCCCCGCGCCCTACATCACCATCCCACCGTCCACCGGCAATACTTGGCCGGTGATGTAGCGCGACGCCGGCAGCGCGAAAAACCACACGGCGTTGGCCACGTCATCCGCCGTGCCCAGTGTCGCCAGTGGAATCAGCTTGGTAATCGCGTCTTTCTGCTCCGGCGAAAGCTTGTCCGTCATCGCCGTCTGGATGAAACCCGGCGCGATGGCGTTCACCGTCACGCCCCGGCTGGCGAATTCCTTCGCGCACGATTTGGTGAAGCCGATCAAACCCGCCTTACTGGCCGCGTAATTGCACTGCCCGGCGTTTCCCATCAGGCCGATGACCGACGCGATATTGATGATGCGCCCAGACCGCTGCTTAAGAAACGCCCGCGTGAGCGCCTTGGTGAACAGGAACGCGCCCTTGAGGTTGATGTCCAACACCGCGTCCCAGTCGGCCTCGCTCATCCGCATCAGCAGCCCGTCACGCGTGATGCCAGCGTTGTTGACGAGGATGTCAACGCGACCGGGTTCTTTCAGAATCTGGTCCACAGCCGCGTCCGTGCTGGCGGCCTCGGCCACATTCGCGCCCACCGCCCAGGCTTTCCGGCCCAGCGCCTGCACGTTCTGGAGGGTTTCAGCGCAGAACTCCGTTTTCAAGTCCACGGCGACGACGTCCGCCCCGCTGGCAGCCAGTTTCAAGGCGATGGCTTGGCCGATACCGCGGCCCGCACCCGTGACGACGGCGATTTGATTGGCAAGTTGGCTCATAACTGGGTCTGTTTAACCACAAATGGACACGAATGAACACGAAATTCTTTTCAGAGATTTCATAGACTTGGATTTGCCAGCAACTTTACCTGGCCACACCAAAGGGACTGAAGATGAAATAGAGAATCAACGTGACGACCACAACCGCGATTCCCGCCATCCGTGCGCCCGCGGAGGTTTCCATGTTCAAGCGCGTGTTGGTCTTGAACTCGACCGGCTGTGGCAGTGGTTTCACCACCGCGATCAACCACATCACCGCAAGCACGGGGAAGAAGCACACAGCCATCGCGTCGAGAAAAGCGATGTTGGTGAATTTGTCCAGCGCCCAATAGAGAATCGGGTTCAACAGCAATCCGACCACGCCGCAGATACCCGGCCCGCGCCGGTTCAAAATGCCGAACACAAACACGGCCAGAATGCCCGGCGAGGCGTAACCCTGGAACTGCTGGATGTATTTGAAGATCGAGCCGAACTTGTCGAGGTTGGGCGCGATGAGACAACCCAGTACCGCGAACACGCCCACCGCCACGCGGCCTGCCAAGACAAGGCCCTTCTGAGACGCGTTCCGGTCAATGTAGCGGTGATAAATGTCCATCGTGAAAATGGTGGAAGCAGCGTTGAGCACGGCGGCCAGCGAACTGACAATCGCCCCCATCAACGCCGCCAGCACGAATCCCACCCAGCCGCTGCCGGACGGAAGTAGGTTCTTGATGAGCAGGTTCAGCGAGGCGTCGTATTTGTAACCCGCCAGCGCGTGAACCTGGACGCCGGAGATTTTCTCCAGGCGTCCGGGCACGGTCACGAAGCGTTGTTCGTCAATGAGTTTCGCCGCGTTGAGGTCGTCCACTTTGCCGCCTTTGGCCTGAAGCACGGCTAGGTTGTGCGCGTCAATCTGCGCCGCCTTCTCCGGATTCTTGCGTGCCCACTGGATGCCGGGCAGGAAGGCGTGACTGGAAGCGGCTTGGCCGAGATGCTGGTCCAGCGCCGTCCACTCCGCCGAATTCTTGCGCGCGTCAATGGCCGACAGATCCTTGCTGTAAAGGTTGAACGCGATGATGCCAGGAATCACGATCACGAACGGGATGATCAGCTTCATGGCGGCGGCGAACACGATGCCCTTCTGCCCTTCCTTCAACGACGACGAGCCGAGAATGCGTTGCGTGATGTATTGGTTCAGTCCCCAATAGTAGAAGTTCGGAATCCACAGCCCGATGATCAGCGCCGTCCACGGAATGTTGCTGTCCCAGCGCGGCAAATCCATGCGCATCTTTTCATGGTTCAACGCGATGAGCTTCTGGATGCCGCTCGCGCCGTCGGCCACGTCCAGCGGATTGGCGCTGCTGGCTGTCAACGCCGCAATCGGCGTCGCGCCCAGCTTGCTCAAAGCGAAATATGCAATCACCGCGCCGCCCAGAATCAAAGCGATTCCCTGGATCAGATCGGCCCACGCCGACGCGTTCAATCCGCCCGCCGCGATATAGACCGCCGCCATCAGCCCGATGATCCAGCACCAGGTCGTGAGACTGAATCCGAACGCGGCGTGACCGGCGAACAATTCACTCATCGTCAAGCCACCCGCGTAGATAACGCCGGTGAGCGACACGCAAATCAGTAGCACCATCATCATGAACGCCATGATCGCGCGTGTCGTGTCGCCGTAACGATGCTCCAGGAATTGCGGCATGGTGAAGATGCCGGTCTTGAGGAAGTAGGGCAGAAAACAGAACGCCACCACCACGAGCGCGATTGCGGCCATCCATTCGTAACTGGCAATGGACATGCCCAAGTAATCCGCCGCCGAACCGGACATGCCGACAAATTGCTCCGAGGAAATGTTTGCAGCGATGAGCGACACGCCGATCAGCCACCATTTGAGTCCGCGGCCCGCGAGGAAATACGACTCGGTGTCCTTGCCTTCGCCCTTGCTCTTGATGAGGCCGACCGCGATGACGGCCAGCACGAACACCACAAAGATGCCGAGGTCGAGGTGGAGGATTTTGAATGTTTCGGTCATGAAATGTCGGAGTTGGTTTTGACGGGTTGCCAGCCTGATTCGCAACGGAACAAAAAAACCATGGGCGATTTATTATCATGCCGGCTGCGGGTTGTCCGCAGAAATCTTGGCGTAGGAATGTCCTCAGAAGCCCAATAACAGGAAAATGGATGACAGGAATATGCCGGTGACCGGAGTTTTACATTTTCCTGTCATCCATCTTCCTGTCATTTGTTCCGATCAGTTCAGCCAGAAGCTGAAGTAGAGATACAGGGTGACCGTCGCGGCGAGGATGATTCCCACCATGAGCTTGTTCCACCCATCCCAGCTCTGGCGGATTTCCTCGGCGGCTTCTTTGTGGATGGAGCCGTAGGTCAGCCCCCGGACTTTCTCTTCCGGCGGCGGCGCGGTCATCAACGAGGCCACAATCATAATGACGGCACTCGCAACGAAAAGAACGCCGGTGGCGTAAAGGAAATTGAAGTTGCCGATCTGGGCGAGGAGTTCAGGGCTTTCGAGTTTTCCCTTCCCGTAAAAGGCCTGGATAGTGAGTTTGGCCATGCCCAGCAGGAATCCGCCCGCCAGTCCCCATGTCGCGCCAGCCGAGTTGATTCGCTTCCAAAACAGCCCTAGGAAAAACACGGCGGTGATCGGCGGGGCAAGATAGCCTTGGACACTTTGCAGGTATTGGTAGAGGCCGCCACCGGAAATCTTGGCCATGACCGGAATCCAAAAAAGGCCCAAGAGCACGACGGTCGCGGTGGCGATGCGCCCGACGTTCAACAGGTGTCGCTCGGATTGTCCGGGCCGCAATTTCTCATAAATGTCCACGGTGAACAGCGAGGCGCTGGAATTGAAGAGCGAGGCCAGCGAACTCATCAACGCCGCCAGCAGGCAGGCGACGATGAGACCGCGAATGCCGGCCGGCAAGAGAAGTTTCACCAGCGTGGGGAAAACTTGATCACCGTCTATGGCCGTGGTGCCAGCCTTGAATGGCAGTTGGATGATTCCCTTTTGATGCAGCGCCCAGCCGATCATGCCCGGAACAAGAAAAATCAGCACGGGCCAGATTTTCAGCAGGCCACCGAACAATGCGCCGCGCCGCGCGGTGATCAGGTCTTTGGCCGAGAGGGTACGTTGCACGATGTATTGGTCCGTGCACCAATACCACAAGCCCACGATGGGCGAGGCGATCAAGATGCCCAGCCACGGAAAAGCATCGGGGTCGAAGGGACTGGAGAGCGGACGCCACAAGGCGAAGTCCTTGGCGTTGGTCTTGCAAGTGTTAACCAGTTCTCCCCACCCGGCCAGCATTCCCTCTCCGCCACCCAATTTCGAGAGGCCAATGGCCGTGATCAAAAACGATCCGAACAGAATAATCACGGCCTGGGGCGTGGCCGTGTTCATGATGGCGCGCATGCCGCCAAAAACGGTGTAAACGCCGGTAACGATGACGGTGAAAAACGCTCCAACCCAAAAGGCATTTTGCGGCGACCCAAACGTGTCAGGCAGCAACGCCTGAAAAACAACGGCCCCCGCATAAACCGTGACACTCACCTTGGTGAAGACATACGCCACCAGCGAAACGCACGAAAGAATCCAGCGCGTGCGGGCGCTGAACCGGCGTTCCAGGAATTCAGGAATCGTTTGAACACCGGCCTTGTAATAAAAGGGCACGAACAAGCCGGCGAGCACGACGAGAATCCACGCGTGCAATTCCCAATGGCCCATCGCCATTCCGGTGACGGCACCCTGTCCCGCCAACCCGACGATGTGTTCCGAGCCGATGTTCGACGTGAAAATCGAAGCGCCGATCACCACCCAACCGGCGTTCCGGCCCGCCAGAAAGTAATCTATGCTGTCCTTCTGATGCCTCCCATACCACCAGGCAACCCATCCGATGAGGACGAAGTAGAGGAAGATGACAAACCAATCGAGCCAGTGCATGTTTGGCCTTATCGGGTGCTGAACTTATACATGATCGTGTGCTTGTAGGTCTGCCCCGCCTGGAGAACGGTAGAAGGGAAGTTTGGTTGATTCGGCGAATCCGGAAAGTGTTGCGGCTCCATGCAGAACGCGTCGCGGAATTGATACGCCCAGCCGCCTTTGCCCGTGATCGTGCCGTCGAGGAAGTTCCCGCCGTAGAACTGCAATCCCGGTTGGGTGGAATAAACCTCCAGCACGCGACCGCTCTCCGGCTCGGTGACTACGGCGTGCAACGCCAGTTCGCCGGCCTTTTTGTTGATCGCCCAGTTGTGGTCGTAACCGCGGCCAAACTTGATCTGCTCGTCGTCCGCGTTGACGCGCGCGCCGATGGGTGTGGGCTTCCGGAAATCGAACGGCGTGCCGTCCACCGGCTTGAGTTCGCCGGTCGGGATGAGCGTGCTGTCCACCGGCGTGAATTTGTCCGCGTTGATTTGCACGATGTGGCCGAGGTTGTCGCCGTGGCCACGCAGGTTGAAATAGGAATGATGCGTGAGGTTCACAACCGTGTCCTTGTCCGTCGTGGCCGTGTAATCGAGGCGCAGTGCGTTGTCTTCGGTCAACGTGTAAACGGCTTTGACGCTGAGGTTGCCCGGATAACCCTCTTCGCCATCCTTGCTCAGGTAATGGAGTTCCAGCGCGGGGCCGAGTGTGCTGGCAACCATCGTGGCATTCCACACCACCTTGTCAAAACCCCTGATCCCGCCATGCAGCGCGTTCGGGCCGTTGTTTGTCGCGAGCGTATATTCCTGGCCATTGAGCGTAAACTTGCCTTTGGCGATGCGGTTTCCAAAGCGGCCCACCAGACAGCCGAAATGCGGCGAGGCCTTGAGATAGCCATCGAGGTTGTCATAACCAAGGACGACGTCGCCAAGCTTGCCAGACTTGTCCGGGACCTTGAGCAACGTGACGATGCCGCCGTAGTTGGAGATGCGCGCCTCGCTGCCCGTGGCGTTGCGCAGTGTGTAAATATCCACCGGCGTTCCGTCGGCGGTTTTGCCGAACGTCGCTTTGGTGATGTTCCTCCGCAAGCTGGAATGTAACGCGCAACCCGCGAGACAAATTGCGCCCAAAGCCGCGAGCAATAGGAAAGCCCAATCAGAAAAGTTGTGCACAGTCAGATTCGTTTTGGTTTTGAGTTGTTTGTAAAGGTGAGGTGATTTTTCGCGGCGGCATTATGCCCGAACCTGGTTTTTGGAAAAGCACTGTTTCGCGTGCATCGGATTGGGTAGGGCGCCTCACTCCGTGCGCGCCGTCCGCCCGGTTGCTGAAACCCGGCGCG
>CAYIOH010000120.1:0-9345 GCA_964364975.1 uncultured Bifidobacteriaceae bacterium | reverse complement strand
AGTCATGGCGAATTACCAGCCTGACCTTAAAGCGCTGGGCTACGAAAGCGGCACGATGAAGGCGATTTGGGACAACATTCGTGGCCTCGATCTGCTCGATTCGCTGCCATTCGTGAAGCACGGGAAATATGGCGCCCTCGGCCACTCGCTCGGCGGGCACAACGCGATTTACACCACCGTGTTCGACGACCGCATCAAGATCGTGGTCTCAAGCTGCAGCTTCGATTCGTTTCTCGACTACTACGGCGGCGACCCGGCCAACTGGCAACCCGAACGCGGCTGGTGTCAAACCCGCTACATGTTGCGGCTGGCGGATTATCGCGGCAAGCTCGCGGAAATCCCGTTCGACTTTCACGAACTGCTCGGTGCCCTCGCGCCGCGACCGGTGTTCGTCAACGCGCCGCTGCGGGATGACAACTTCAAGTGGCGCAGCGTGGATGACGTCGTGAAGGCGGCATCAGCCGTCTATCGCTTGTATGGCGTGCCGGCAAATTTGCAGGTGGAACATCCGGATTGCGCCCACGATTTTCCGGAGGCCGTGCGCGAGCGCGCGTATCGCCTGTTGGAGGAGAAGTTGCGTTAGAGTTCGAACGCCAGTCATTCGTTCCGAAGGTAGAAATAATAATGAGGGTCAATGATCGTGAGGTTGCGCTTCTCATCATCCCAATCCAAAGGAGGCGCTTGATTATTGAAAAGTGCATCATATTGTTGCAAAGCGCTGCGGATATTTGGCTCTTTGCTATCCACCAGGACTGATCGCACGCGATCGCGAAGTTCATCTAAGACTGGAAGTGAAAACGAATCATGGCTGCGGAGACTCATGGCCGCAACTGTCATCCCTCAGCAACAAGCGCGCAATTCAGGAACATCTGCTCGTCCGGTTCGCGACAAAGCTTTTGGAAGGGAAGTTCAAGCCGGGCGATCGAATTAAAGTCAGCGCGCGGGATGGTGAGTTGGCGTTTGAGAAGAAATAGCCTTGAAAAGAAGTCCCGCGCGTTTACGGAAATAGGAAAGGAGATTTATCCAAAGGTGTAGAGCCGAAGCTCTCACGCTTGTCGGCAGCCCCGATTATACTGGTAACGTCGTGGCGTTTGCAGAACCGATTCAGAAACGGCGCACGAATGAAAGCCAATGTTGAACTGATCTCGCCGCTCGCGTCACTCAAGCCGCTCATCCGCGTCCGATTCCGTACGGATGAATATTTTTACCGTCCACCTTCGGCGTCCACCTTTTCATCGCCCGAAAACCTGTTGCGTTGCCATTCCTGTCCGGATAAACCGGTGTCCAGCAAATCTGCTACAGCGTTCGCAGCCAAATTCTATGAACCGCCAACCCAAGATGGGGAAGTTGATTAGGACCTTCGTCCAGTTAACCCGCATGCTACCGGGCGCGGCGTGTCTGCTCGCGGCCGCGGCGACAGCTCAAACTGCCCGCCCGGTTCTTCAAATCCCCTTGCGTGACGGCTGGACCGTTCAATCGTCAGCCAAGGCTCCGGCCCCGGGCGACCAGATTTCTACGAGCGCCTTCACGCCCTCCGGTTGGTATCCCACCAGCGTGCCCAAGACTGTCCTGGCCGTTCTGGTGGACAACAAAGCTTTTCCCGATCCGTATTACGGCACAAATCTGAAATCCATTCCGGGCTACCTGGATGGCAATTGGCTCATCATGAAAGAAGGTAGCCCCTTCCGCGACCCCTGGTGGTACCGCGTGGACTTCTCAGTGCCAAACGAGAGCAAGGGTCGTGTCGTCACGCTTCATTTCAACGGCATCAGCTACAAGGCCAATGTGTGGCTGAACGGCAGCCGCATCGCGGACAGTGAGACAATGAAAGGCATGTTTCGGCGTTTTGAATTTGATGTCTCAAACAAACTCAACTACGACGCCAAAAACGTGCTCGCTGTCCAAGTTATCCCCTCCGGTTTGCTCACCAACTTGCCAACCCGAACAAAGCAGATTGAAGCGGTGACCGGCTGGGACGATCACAATCCGCAACCGCCCGACCGGAACTTGGGAATCTGGGCCGATGTATTTCTTCGGGTGCAGGGTCCGGTCACCCTGCGAAACGCCTATGTCGAAACCCAGCTCGAAGTTCCGGCGCTCGACAAGGCGGCTCTGACGGTTTCGGCCTTTCTCAACAACCACAGCGACCAGCCTGTGAACGGCGAGTTGGTCGGCAAGATCGAATCGATCGAATTCTCCCAGAAGGTCACGCTCAAACCCGGCGAGACAAAGGAAGTCTTCTTCAAACCCGAAGCTTTTTCGCAATTAAATCTCCGTAATCCCTGCGTCTGGTGGCCCAACCCCTTGGGAAAACAAGAACTCTACACGCTGGACTTGCGTTTCCTGGCGGATCACCAAGTCTCGGACCGCCAACAGGTTCGCTTTGGCATCCGCCAGCTCGACACCGTCATCAATGACGAGGAGTGGCGCAAATACCGGATCAACGGACACGACATCCTCATCCGTGGCGGCGCGTGGATGACCAGTGACATGATGCTGAACCTTACCGACCGCCGCTACACGGCCCTCGTCCGGTATGCCCGCGAAGCCAACCTCAACATGCTGCGCTCGGAAGGATTTTCCATCCGCGAGACCGAGAACTTCTACGATCGCTGCGACGAACTCGGGGTCATGGTGACCCAACAGATTTTCGGGCGAAACATCCCCGATGAAGCCTTGGCCATCTCCTGCATCGAGGACATGATGTTGCGCATTCGCAATCATCCCAGTCTGGCACATTTCCTGGGTCACGACGAGACCCATCCCACCCCCTCGCTGAACAAAGCCTATCTCGACATGATCGAGCGCTTGCGCGTGCGCCGCACCTATCAGCCGCACTCGGGAACATTTGTCGTGGCTGAGCGCAAGCAAACGGGCGGCACGCGCACTGGCACGCTCGAACTGTGGACTTATGCCGTCCCCTCGCATTATTACCTGCGCAAAGACGATGGTGCTTGGGGCTTCGCGCAATCGGGCGGTATTGGTGGCATCACAGCCGTCCGCGACAGCCTGCGTCTGATGATGCCCGAAGATCAGCTTTGGCCGCCGCTCCAATCCGAGGCCTGGTCCTTCCACTCTGTCACCCAAGGCGCGGAGTATTTCACGGAGGTTAAGCGGGCCATGGCCCGCGGCTATGGCGCGCCCAAGGACATTGATGATTTCTGCAACAAGGCCTACGCGATGAATTACAACAGCGCGCGGGGCATGTTCGAGGCGTACGGTCGGAACAAATACTCCGCCACCGGCATCACCACCTGGAAATATGACGCGGCCTGGCCCGCGGCCACCACCTGGGCCTATATCGACTGGTATCTGCGCCCCACCGGCGCTTATTTCGGCGCCAAGAAAGCCTGTGAACCTTTGCACGTCCAGTATGCCTACGATGACGATGGGATCTACGTCATCAACAGCTTCTATCAACCCTTCAGCGATCTGGAGGTATCCGCCGCCGTTTACAATTTTGACCTGACCCAAAAGCTGGCGAAAAAGGCCACCGTGAATGTGCCTCCCGACGGCAAGGCTTTGGCCTTCAAACTTGTTTGGCCGGAAAACCTGACAAAGACATTCTTCGTCAAATTGGAATTGCGCGACCAGACTGGCACGTTGCGTTCGCAGAATCTCTATTGGCTCTCCACCACGCCCGATATCCCCGGACCTTCAGGACGCGAGTTTGGGGCTTTCATCGCCAAGCCGAAATCCTCCGCCGATTTCACATTGCTGAACACTCTGCCACGGGCGACCCTTGAAACGAAATCGACCCACGAACCCCACGGCGATGAAGAGTGGATCTCGGCAACGCTCACGAACCCCGGCCCGAACCTAGCCTTCCTCGTGCAATTGGCCGTAACGAAAGGGCCGGGGGGACTCGAGGCCGGTCCTTCATACTGGGACGAAAACTACTTTAGCCTGCTGCCTGGCGAAGCGCGGACAGTGAAGGCTATCGTCCCGAAAGCCGAGTTGGAAGGCAAAGAACCCACTGTCCGCGTGCTCGGTTGGAATGTCCGCTAAGCGCCTCCCTTTTCTGGCGGCGCTTGCCTGACACCGTTTTTTCAAGAACCCTGGCGACAGGCTGCGCAATGGATGAAGGCGAGCTACATGCGGACGCCGCGGCGCAGTGTCCCTACCAGGGGGGTCAAACGGGAGTTTTTTTTCAACCCGCAGCGGGAACAAATTTTTTCTGCCTTGCTGGCAGGGGGTTGCGCGAGCACCAAATGTGAATAACGCAGGGAATTCGCGCCGTTGCGGGACGGAAAGGCGTCAACACATTTTCTGGCGCGTTTTTTGTGCTTGGAGCCGCGCAAAATGGACGCGGAGCCGCCGGGTTTCGAGACCAGGCATGATAGAAACGGTCGCCGCCGCGAAAACGCAATGCTTGTCGGCGACTGTGTCTCGCACGCAGGGAATCCTCGGGCCAACGGTAAGTGGACATCACCCTTGAAAGCTTTACTATCTGAGTGAACCGGCAACCGGTGCCGGCGCTTGCGGACATGGGCGGCGTGAGATTGCAACGGCGTGAGATTGCAATGTTCGGCATCTGATCGAGCCGCGCGTGGATACTGGAGGACGGGTATCTGCGGCATTCGGAATTGATTTCAAACTTTCGCTCCGAGAGGGTGATGCAGTAGCTTGGGTCCGCAGGCAATACTTGAACGCGCAACTAAACCGAACCCTTAAGAAGGCCGCCATGAACCGCAAACCCTACTCGAACAAATCGTTGAACCAAACCATCTCCCGTCGCCGGTTTTTGGGCGGCACACTGGCCGCCACTGCGGCGGCTTCGTCCTTCAGCGTTCTGCGCAGTCGCGCGGCGGAACAGCCAGCGGCGCCGGAGAAACCTGCGGAGTTCACGCACAAGCTCAAGCTGGGTGTTGTGGGTTGCGGCGGGCGCGGGAGCTGGATTGCAAAGCTTTTTCAAAAGCACGGCGGCTATGAAATGTTCGCCGTGGCGGATTATTTTCAATCAGTGGCGGACACCTGCGGCGATGCGTTGGGCGTGAACATGGCCCGGCGGTTTTCCGGCTTGTCCGGCTATCAACGGCTGATAGAAAGCGGCGTGGAGGCCGTGGCGCTGGAGACGCCGCCGTGTTTCTTCCCCGAACACGTGCGCGCGGCGGTCGAGCGGAAACTACACGTCTATATGGCCAAGCCCGTGGCTGTGGACGTGCCCGGTTGCCTGGCGGTCGAGGCAGCGGCAAAGCAGGCGATCGTAGATCGGCGCGTGTTTCTTGTGGACTACCAACTCCCGACCGACCCGCACAACATCGAGGTTATGAAGATGATTCGCGCGGGCGAAATCGGGAAGGTGCTGGCGCTGAATAGTCATTACTTCGCCGGCACATTCAGCGACCCGCCGCGCACCGAAACGATTGAGAGTCGCCTGCGCAGTTTGATCTGGTGCAACGATGTCGCCATTGGCGGGGGCTACCATGTGAACGCTTGCATCCACGGCGTGGACGCCGCGCTCTGGGTGGCCGGCGAACGACCCATTGCCGCACTGGGCTTGTCGCGCGTCGGCCGGCCTGATCCGCATGGCGACAGCCATGATGTGTTCGAGATCGGGTTCGAGTTCGCGAACGGGATCATCATGAGCCACCGCGGCAAACACCTGAGCAACCAGCTCGCCTTCGATGTGATTTGCCAGGTGCTCGGCCAGACAGGTCACGCGCAGGTCTGCTACGGCGGAAAGGCGTCGTTGCGCGGCCGCGAAAACGGTTACAGCGGTGAGGTGCAGCGTCTCTACGAAGCGGGCGTGGTGCGAAACATCGCCAAGTTTTACGACTGTGTGGTGGGCGACAATTTCGCCAATGACACCGTGCGCCGTTCGGTGGAGGGCGCACTCACTACGATACTGGGCCGCGAAGCCGCGTTGCGCCGGACCCGGCTGACTTGGGACGAGTTGCTCAAGGAAAACAAGCGGTTGGAAGTGGACCTGCGAGGGCTGAAGGCCTGACTGAACCGCCAACGCTCTACCATGACAGCGAATCTTTTGAGATCACTAGTGTTGTCCGCCGTGCTGCTGGGCGACCTGGCGTCGAACGCCGCTGAAAACAAACCTGCCCCCGCCCCGGCGCCTTATCCTGAGCGTCTTCAATGGTGGGCGGATGCGCGCTTTGGCATGTTCATCCACTGGGGGCCAGTCAGCCTCAAGGGCACCGAGATCGGGTGGTCGCGCGGCGAACAGGTGCCGGCTGCGGAATACGACCAACTCTACCAGCAATTCAACCCGACGAATTTCAACGCCGGGCAGTGGGTCAAAATCGCCAAGCAGGCCGGCATGAAATACATCGTGCTCACGACCAAGCACCACGACGGCTTTTGTCTCTGGGACACCAAGCTCACCGATTACGACATCATGAACACGCCGTTCCACCGCGACGTGACCAAGGAACTGGCGAAGGCGTGCCGACAGCAGGGGTTGGTTTTCTGTGCCTATCATTCGATCTGCGACTGGCGGCATCCCGACTACCCGCTCGGCAGTCCCGGCGGCAAGAGCACGAAGCCCGACGCCAACATGGACCGCTACAACCAGTATCTGAAAGATCAACTGTCCGAGCTTTTGAAAGATTACGGCCCGCTGGGCATCCTCTGGTTTGACGGCGAATGGGAGTCGCCTTGGACCGTGGAACGCGGCCAGGATCTTTACCGCCATTGCCGCGCGCTGCAGGATTCACTCATCATCAACAACCGCGTCGGCAAAGGCCGCGAAGGCATGGCGGGCACCACTGCGCAAACCGTCGAGAATCCTAGCGACTACGATACGCCGGAGCAGACCATCGGCAAGTTTCAGGACCAGCGGCCGTGGGAAACCTGCATGACCATCTGCAACCAGTGGGCGTGGAAGCCGAACGACGAGATGAAATCGCTCCAGGAATGTCTGCACGCACTCATCCGGTGCGCAGGTGGTGATGGCAACCTGCTCTTCAACGTCGGCCCCATGCCCACGGGCGAAATCGAGCCGCGCCAGGTCGGGCGGCTCCAGGAAATGGGCGCGTGGCTTGCGAAGAACGGCGAGAGCATTTACGGCACCCGCGGCGGCCCGTGGAAATCAACCCAGACCCTCGCCAGCACGCGGCGGGGCAACGTGGTTTATCTGCATGTCTTGCGGTGGCAAGGTGAGAACCTGACGTTGCCCAGCCTTCCGGTCAAAGTGCGCTCGGCATCCGTCCTCTCCGGCGGCAAGGCGACCGTGATCCAAGACCGCGACAAGCTTGTCATTTCCGTCCCCGAGCGTTATCACCAGCCGGTGGACACCGTGGTGAAGCTGAAGCTGAACGGCTCGGCGATGGAGATTGCGCCACTGACGATTGCAGACAGCGGTGCCGGAGCAGAGAGGCCATGAACGTCGGCAGCCAACGCGGCGAGAGCAAACAGAGTCAACTTTCACATACCTCGAACGACAAGGAGCCAAAATGAAATCGAACCTCGCAATAACAATCGCCCTGGCGGCGGCATTCCTTGCCACGCTGCCACTCGCAGCGGAAGCGGCGGCGGCCTCGGCCGCGCCGCCCGCCAACGCCCAGCGCCTCCAGTGGTGGCGCGACGCGCGCTTTGGCATGTTCATTCACTGGGGGCCGGTCTCACTCAAGGGCAAGGAGATCGGCTGGTCGCGCGGCGCGCAGATTCCCATCGAGGAATACGACAACCTCTACCGGCAGTTCAACCCCACGAACTTCAACGCCCGCGAGTGGGCGCGCGTCGCCAAGGCCGCTGGCATGAAATACATGGTGTTCACCACCAAGCACCACGACGGCTTTTGCATGTTCGACACGAAGCAGACGGATTTCAACATCATGAACTCACCGTTCCATCGCGACGTGACGAAGGAACTGGCCGCCGCCTGCAAGCGCGAGGGTTTGCAATTCGGCACCTACCACTCGGTGTGCGACTGGCATCACCCGGACTTTCCGCTGACCAGTCCCGGCGGCAAGGTCAAACGCGAAACCCCGAACCTCGACCGCTACGAGCAATACCTCCGCGCGCAGGTCAAGGAGCTGATCCAGAATTACGGCCCGCTGCTCGTGATGTGGTTCGACGTGCCGCAGGAATTTGACCGGAAACGCGGGCTGGGGCTTGAGGCTTGGACCCGCTCGTTGCAGCCGGACATCATCATCAACAACCGCAGCGGCGCGGACGGCGATTACGACACCCCGGAGCAACGCGTCGGCAAATATCAGGACCAGCGTCCCTGGGAAAGCTGCATGACCATCGGCAATCAGTGGGCGTGGAAAACCAACACCCAGTTGAAATCGCTCCCGAAATGTCTCCAGACGCTGGTGCTCTGCGCCGGGGGCGATGGCAACCTGCTCTTCAACGTCGGCCCCATGCCCGACGGGCGGATCGAGCCGCGTGAGGTCGGGCGTTTGCAGGAGATGGGGGCGTGGCTCGCCAAATACGGCGACACGATCTATCGCACGCGTGGCGGACCGTGGAAACCGACCAGATCCATTGCCAGCACGCGACGCGGCAAGAGCATTTTCCTGCACGTGCTCAACTGGGACAACGAAACCGTCACGCTGCCCAACCTCCCGGCGAAGGTACGCCGCGCCAAGGTGCTGACCGGCGGCAAGGCCCGGGTGGCGCAGGAGAAGAATCAGATTGTCATTCGCCTGCAACCGGCGACACCGCCGCCGCCTGACCACGGCGCAGAACTGCTCCTGCCGAGGCGCGAGCCGCCGCTGACCCGCGAGGAGATTGACACGATCATCCAACTCGACCTCGACCGATCGGCGATGGACATCCCCGCCGTCAGCGTGACGCCTGAGGTGCAAGCCTCGCAGCCATGAATTGCATTCTGCCCAGGCACCGGAACGCCGAGCACCGCCTCGGCTCGTTTCAGGGTTTGAATTTCAACTGGCCGAGGCGGTGCTCGGCGCTCCTATCCCGTTTAGGGGCACATAGAGCGCAAGAAGTTCGGTCCGTTCACTCCCTCCTCGCGGCTCTCATCTTCACCGCAACCACTACCCTCCCCGCGCCCGCTGCAACCACCACCATGCCCGTCGTAAGCGAGGCCCGCGTGAAGGAACTGCAGAACCTCCGCTGGGGCATGTTCATCTGTTGGTCGTTCAGCACGTTCTCCGGCAAGGAGTGGACGCCCGGCGTCACCAACCTCGCCCTCTTCAACCCGACTGGTTGCGACACCGGGCAATGGGTCAAGACGGCCAAGGAAGCCGGCATGGGCTACATCCTGTTCCTCACCAAACACCACGACGGCTTCTGCCTCTGGGACACGAAGACCACGGACCGCAAGGTCACGAAAAGCCCGCTGGGGCGCGACGTGCTCGCCGAATTGAAAAAGTCTTGCGACCAGCACGGCATCAAACTCGCGCTCTACTTTTCCGAGGGCGA
>CAYIOH010000119.1:3439-9368 GCA_964364975.1 uncultured Bifidobacteriaceae bacterium | reverse complement strand
CCACAACCCCCAATATCATCATGAAGAATTCACTCCCGGCTTCCGTTTTGGGGGCGACGCTCAAGAGCGTCGCCGCGGCCTCGCTTTTCGCGGTGACGTTGCACGCGGATGATTGGCCGCAGTGGCGCGGACCGCAGCGGAACGGTGTCTCGCGGGAGAAAGGTTTGCTGGCGGAATGGCCGAAGGACGGACCGAAGTTGCTCTGGTCGGTGGCGGACCTCGGCTCGGGTTATTCCTCGCCCGCCGTCGTGAGCGACCGGCTTTATCTGTTGGGCAATGAGGGATTGGAGAATGAGTTCGTGCAGGCGCGGTCGGCCAAAGACGGCCAGCGCGTCTGGTCCAGCCGCCTCGGCAAGGTGGGAAATCCCAAGCAGCAGCCGAATTATCCCGCCGCCCGCTCCACGCCGACGGTCGAGGGCAAGGTGCTTTACGCGCTCGGCTCGGACGGCGACCTCGTCTGCCTGGAGACAGCCACGGGCAAGGAGCTTTGGCAAAAAAATCTGCGCACGGATTTCGGCGGCCAGCCGGGTGAGTGGGCTTACGCCGAATCACCGCTGATTGATGGCGACAAGCTGATCTGCACGCCGGGCGGCACGAATGCGACGCTCGTCGCCTTGAACAAGAAAACCGGCGCGGTGATTTGGAAATGCGCCGTGCCGGACGGCAATGCAGCCGCTTACGCGTCGGCTATCATCGTTGAGACCGGCGGCGTCAAACAATACGTCCAATTCCTGGCGAAGGGTCTGGTGGGTGTGGACGCGAAGACCGGAAAGTTTCTCTGGCGTTATGCGAAGACGGCGGTGGGCAGCCCGGCGGTCATCCTCACGCCGCTGGCGGAGAAGGACCAGATTTACAGCGGTGCGTATCGCGCCGGTGGCGGGCTGGTGAAACTCAAGGTGAACAACGGCGCCGTCGAGCCGGAACAGGTGTATTTCTCGCCAAAACTTCCCATCGGCATCGGCGGCGTGGTGAAAGCGGGTGAGTTTCTGTTCGGCTCAACGGGCCAGGCTTATCTGTGCGTGGAGTTCGCGAGCGGAACTGTGAAATGGGAAGAACGCACCGCGCCCGCAGCGTCGTGCTACGCGGATGGCCGGCTGTATCTGCACGCCGAGAACGGCGACGTGGCGCTTGTCGAGCCGACGTCAGAGGCATATCGCGAGAAGGGCCGCTTCACACCACCGGAGCAGCCCAAGCGCGCCAGCCAGATGGAAAAGGCGTGGGCCTATCCTGTAGTCGCCAACGGCCGGCTCTACATCCGGGACATCGGCAAGCTCTGGTGTTACGACATCAAGAAGAAGTAGCGCCTCAAAACCGCGAAACACACGAACCACGCGAACCGGTTTTAACGCAAAGAATTTAACCACGGATGACACGAATGAACACGGATGCTTGGCCACAAAAGGGCGCAAAGAACACAGAGTTTTTTAACCACGGATACATTTAACGCAAAGACGCCAAGGCGCGAAGCCGCAAAGTCTCGACACTAATTTCACGAATTGTCGCCAATTCAATGCGCTGAAGGCGCTACGGAAATTAGCCCGGGGTTGGCTTGTCGCGCCGTAGTCTTGCGAAGGCGGAAGCAAGCCTACCCTGGGTTCACGTCCCACAAAATAATTCTCCCTCTCCTCCCCGAACGAGGAGAGGGCCGGGGTGAGGAGTCGAATTCAACCACGAATGGACACGAAATTCACAAGCCAACGCGAATGCACAACCTGAACCTCAAATCCAACGAGCGTAGATTAGCGGTTGAATTCCTTTTGCGCCTTTTTATGGCCATTCGCTGACCGAGGTGGCAGTTGTCTTTTCAAGCGGTTCGCGCTAGGATTGGCCCATGATTACAGCGACGCCCAGCACGCATGTCTCCTTGGACAAATCCGGCGTGGCGTGGATTGACGGCACGAAGGTAAAGGTCGTGGAAGTCATGGTGGACCATCTCGCGTACGGTCACAGCCCGGAGGAGATTCATTTGCAGCACCCGCACCTCTCGCTCGCGCAGGTTCACGCGGCGTTTGCCTACTACTATGACCATCAAGTGGAGTTGGACGCGGAGATGGCGCGGCGCCACGACCGCGCGGATGCCTTGCGCGAAGAAGCCCCGGCGCCGTTCACGCGAAAACAACTGGTTGCCCGGCTGAAAAAACGGTGAGCGTCCGGCTCTACATGGACGTGCATGTCCGCCGTCCGGTCACGACGGGCTTGCGGCGGCGCGAAGTGGAGGTGATGACGGCGCAGGAGGATGGCACGTCGCAATGGGACGATGACGAGTTGTTGGATCGGGCGATGGAGGTTGGCCGGGTTCTGTTCACACAGGACGATGACTTGCTCCAGGAAGCGGCAAGGCGGCAACGCCGGGGACAGGCGTTCGCTGGAGTCATTTACGCGCATCAACAAGACATCACGGTGCGGCAGACGATTGAGGACCTGGAACTAATCGCAAAGGTTTGCGAGCCGGGGGAACTGGCGAATCGAGTCGTGTTTCTGCCATTGAAGTGACGGGGCTTCAGGCGGCACGGCCTCACCGTTGCAACCAAGAACCCACTTTCGCGTGGTTCGTGTATTTCGCGGTCAAAATTCGGGCATCAGGATTTTCCGCTTGCCTGCGTCGCTGGCTTCGGACATAAGTCTGCCCATGAACCACTCGAAATCGCCCCGGCCAATCTGTGCTTTGGTGTCGTTTGAGGAGGTTTCCGCAGCGCATCGGTCGCTTTAACCACCCACCCAAAAAGGAAAAACCTATGTCATTCACCGCCACGAAGGATTTAATGCTGCCCGCCACCGTCACCGGCTCCTGGCCGCGCCCGCGCTGGTACACGATGAACATGTGGGGTCGCCCCCTCGACACCGCCATGATGGACCCGTGGTATCGCGAGCAGTTTTCCGACGCGCACGCGATTGTCGTTTCCGATCAGGCGCGCGCCGGGTTGGACATCCTCACCACCGGCGATTACCACTTGGACGAGGACGTGGCCGGCCGTTCGTGGCATCATTACATGCTCCAGCGTTGGAAGGGATTCGAGCACGAGGAATTGCAGACGGAAAAGACCCGCTCGCCGCTGCTCTCGTATCCCGTCGGCACGATGTTTGACTCGATTTACAAGACGTGGCGCTGGCCGCGCGTGACCGGCAAGGTGGAGCACGATCCGAAGAACCCGCTCGAATACGCCAAAATCTGGCGCGTGTCGCAACAGGCCGCCGCCGCCGCAGGCCGGCCCGTGAAATTCGGCACTTGCTCGGCCCAGGTGCTGGCGTTCTTCCTCGACAGCCACACGCCGAACTACGATCTCGACGACAAGAAAAAATTGATCTGGGACATGGCCGAGGCGATGAACAAGGAGTTGCGCCAGCTCGCCGCTTCGGGTTGCAAGGTGATTCAGGTCGAAGAGCCGACGCTGCATTTCATGGCGCGATACAATCCCGAGATGAAGGATTTCATCAACTTCCTCGTGGACGCGTTCAATCGCGAAGTCGAGGGACTGGACGGCGTCGAGGTCTGGATTCACACGTGCTGGGGTAATCCCAACATGCAAAAAGTTTTCACCGACGAGTCCTACGCGAATTCGATGGAGATTTATCTCGAACGCCTCAAGGGCGACGTGTGGACGATTGAAGCCACTGAAAACAACTTCAAGGAACTGCCGCTGTTCGACGCTTACAAGAGCCGGCTCAAGAAAAAAATCGCCGTGGGCGTCATCAGCCATCGTACTTTGCAGGCGGATTTCCCGAACGTCATCGCCGACCGGATCCGCCGCTGTCTCAAGCACATTCCCGCCGACAAGCTGGTGCTCTCGACGGATTGCGGTTTTGGCCGGCAGGGTTTCAATCGTCATCTCGCGTTCTACAAGACCGTGGGCATCCCGATGGCGCGAAACATCGTCCTCAAGGAACTGGGCCTGCCGGAACGTTACGTGGCCGCCGCGGACGAGAAGCTCGCGTGGGACCAGCTCCCCGATTACGAGCCGTACACACATCTGAAACCACTACGCTAGTGGCCGTCCCGCGCTTCTCCGTCTGCGAGATCTCGACCCTGCGGGCGAGCTTCGAACAGGACCTCGTCGCTTGCTGGAAGGGCGGAGCCGAAGGCATAGGTATCTGCGAATTCAAGTTGCCCGCGGATGGGAATGACGCGCCCGCACTCGCCGCCTTCCGCACCAGCGGGTTGGCCGCGACGATCTGCGTGCCGGCCACGCTATCGGTGCTGCCGTTGCCTTTGATGCCCGGCCCGACCGATCCAACCAAGCGGGTAGCCGCGCTCTGCGCGGGCCTGCGCCGGCTCGCCAACTTTGGACCGGCCACATGCATGTGCCTCACGGGGCCGCGCGGGGCGCGCTCGGAAATCGAGGCGCGGCGGATTGTCGTGGATGGCTTGCGGACGATCGCGCGGACGGCTGCAGGCATTGGCCTCCGGATTGGATTGGAACCGGTTCACGCCTCGATCAAAGACGACTGGACGTTGGTGAGCACCGTACCCGAGACGCTCGACCTGCTGGCGGAGGTGGGCGAACCGAATCTGGGCGTCATTTTCGACACCTGGCATTTGTGGGAGACGCCAAACGTCCTTGAACACGCGCGCCGCCACGCCAAACGATTCTTCGGTGTCCACATCAACGACCGGCGCGAGCCGACCCGGAGTTGGAAGGACCGCGTGTTGCCGGGCGACGGGGTGATTGATTTGCCGGCCCTCTTCGGCGCGCTCGACGCCGGCGGCTACGACGGTTGGTATGACATGGAAATTTTTTCCGACGACGGCTCGTTCGGCGACGACTACCCCGATTCGCTTTGGAAGCAGCCCCCGGTTGAAATCGTGCGCCGTGGCCGCGCGGGCTTTCTCCGAGCATGGGCCGCGCGACGATGTTAGCCCGAGGAAACGTTTGGTGAAGCGGACCAAGGCGTAGGAGGGATCGTCTTGTCCGTCCTGGCGTTAAGGTGAATCTGCGCATATCAGCGGTTAAAAAGTCATTGCGTTCCTTGCACCTTTACGTGGCTAAACCAGTTCGCGGGCATCGCGGTTTTTGATACTGCCACCAAGTTTTTCGATTCACACTTTTCCCCAAGAGTGGTTAGCTTTGTCGCAGATGACTGCCAACGCCACCCGCCCGCAACTCTCGCCCTTCTGGCTGCTGTTCATTCTCACTGGCCTCAACCTGTTCAATTATCTCGACCGCTACGTGCTCTCGGCGGTGTTGACGCCGTTGCAACACGACCTAAGTATCAACGACGGCCAGGCCGGGCGGCTAGTGACGGCGTTTATGATCGGCTACTTCGTCACGTCGCCGTTCTTCGGGTGGCTCGGAGATCGTTTCCCGCGCAAGTGGCTCATCGCCGCCGGCATTTTGGTTTGGAGTCTCGGCACGATGCTCACGGGCTTCGCGCCGACCTTCGTGTCCATGATCGCGTTCCGCGTGCTCGTCGGCCTGGGCGAAGCCAGCTATGCCACCATCAGTCCGAGTTTGATTTCCGACAGCTACGCTCCGGAGAAACGAAACAATGCGATCACAATTTTCTACGTCGCGATTCCGGTGGGTGCAGCGCTCGGGACGATCCTCGGCGGCTACATCGCGGCGCATTGGGGCTGGCGACACGCTTTCATCTGGGCGGGCGCGCCGGGGCTGCTGCTCGCGCTCGTGATGCTGCCGTTCGCCGAACCGCAACGCGGCCAGGCCGAGGGCCGCGCGAGCGAAGCCGCGCAGAAACCCACCGCGCGCGACATCGTGAAATTGTTTTGCATTCCCGATTACCTGCTCGTCGTGCTCGGCTACACGGCCTACACGTTCGCGCTCGGCGCCTTCGGGCTGTGGGGGCCGACGTTCCTGCATCGCGTGCATGGGGTGGCGGTGGATCACGCGGGCGAATTCTTCGGCGCGGTGCTGGTGGTCGCCGGACTCGTCGGCACCATGGTCGGTGGTTTCGCGGCCACGGCGTGGCACAAGCG
>CAYIOH010000119.1:0-3429 GCA_964364975.1 uncultured Bifidobacteriaceae bacterium | reverse complement strand
CCGCCGGCTACGCCTGGACGCTGGGCCTGTCCGTGCTCGTCGCAGTGCCGCTGGCGTTCGCCGCGTTTCTGATTCACGACCGGTTTTGGTCCATGGCCTCCATGGCCTTGGCGATGTTCTTTCTCTTCCTCTCGACCGGTCCGGTGAACACGCTCATCCTCGAAACCGTGCCGATCAATCTCCGCGCCAGCGCCATGGCTGGTTCGATTTTCATGATCCACTTGTTCGGCGACATGTGGTCGCCGGAAATTGTCGGCCGCATCACCGACGCCACCGGCAGTTTGAGGAAGGCTGCTTTGATTTTGCCAATGGCGCTGATCGTCAGCGCAGCCCTGTGGCTGGCGCTCGCAGTGAAAACAAAACGGGCTGCAATGCCCGTTGCAATAGCCACAGTTCCCGGATGACATCCTGCTTTGAGGCAACATGACTAACGAAGTTCCCACCCCCAAATACCGACCCGGTTTTGCCGTCGCCGTGCTGGGCGGCGTCATCCGCTTTGTGACGCGGATTATGTATCGCGTGCGCGTGCTCGGGCACGAGCGCATTCCCGCTACCGGCGGGGCACTGTTCGTTTGCAACCACGTCTCGTGGGTGGACGCGATCCTCGTGGGCGTCGCGAGCCGGCGGCACGTGCGGTTCATGATGTTCAAGGACACCTACGATCTCTGGTGTGTGAAACCGTGGGCGCGGGTGATGGGCGTCATCCCGATTTCCTCCGAGCAACGGCCACGCGACATGCTCAAGTCGCTGCAAACCGCGAGCACCGCGATCCGGCAGGGCGATATCGTGTGCATTTTCGCGGAGGGCCAGATCACGCGCATTGGGCAACTGCTGCCGTTTCGGCGCGGCTTCGAGCGGATCATGAAGGACGTGGACGCGCCCATCGTGCCGGTGGCGCTGGACGGCGTGTGGGGCAGTCTCTTCAGCTTCGAGCAAGGCCGCTTCCTCTGGAAATTTCCGCGCCACTTTCCGTATCCGGTGACGGTGAGCTTCGGGAATCCCCTGCCGCCGAGCGCCCCGCCCGCCGCTGTGCGCCAGATCGTGCAGGAGTTGGTGGCCGAAGCCTGGCCGTTGCGCCGGGCACGGATGATGACGATTTCGCGCGCGTTCATCCGCACGGCGCGACGGCATCCGCGTCGGTTCGCAATGGCAGATTCGCAAACCCCGAAAATCTCTTTCGGCGGCGCGCTGGTCCGCAGCGTGTTGCTGGCGCGGCGATTGAAGAAAATCTGGGCCGGGCAGGAAATGGTCGGCTTGCTCCTGCCGCCAAGCGTGGGCGGCGCGCTGGCGAATTACGCCGCGCTGCTCTGTGGGAAAGTGCCGGTGAATTTGAATTACACGGTTTCCACCGAGACGCTTGCGTCCTGCGCGGAACAATGCCGCCTCAAGACCGTGCTCACGTCGCGGGCGTTCTTGGAGAAGGTGAAACTCACCATGCCGGGCGAAGTGGTTTACCTGGAGGATGTCCTGGGAAAAGGAGCGCCGAGCACCGCCTCGGCCAGTAACGAGGGCGGCACGAAACACGCCGAGGCGGTGCCCGGCGCTCCGTCCGCCTGGGAAAAACTCACCGCATTTGTCATGGCGTTCGCCCTGCCCGTCAGTTCATTGGAGCGGGCGCTCGGCGGCGAAAGGAAAGTAGAACTGGACGATCTGGGCACCGTGATTTTCTCCAGCGGCAGCACGGGCGAGCCAAAAGGCGTGATGCTCTCGCATTACAACATCCTCTCCAACGTCGAGCAGATGGACCAGGTGTTCGGCATGACCGGCGGCGATCGGTTGTTGGGCGTGTTGCCGTTCTTTCATTCGTTCGGTTTCACGGCCACGCTCTGCCTCCCGGCGCTGCTGGGGGTGGGCGTGGTCTTTCACATCAGCCCGCTTGATGCAAAAACCATCGGGCCGCTCGTGCGCGATCACGCCGTTACCTTCTTGCTGGCGACGCCGACGTTCTTGCAGCTCTATCTGCGCGGTTGCGCACCGGAACAATTCGGCAGCCTGCGGGTGGCCATGACGGCGGCGGAGAAATTGCCCGAGCGGCTGGCGACGGCCTTCGAGGAGCAATTCGGTCTGCGTCCGCTGGAAGGTTACGGCTGTACGGAATGTTCGCCCGCGGTGACGTTGAACGCCCCGGACTTCCGCTCGGCGGGCTTTCATCAAGTCGGCGGCAAGCGCGGAAAAATCGGCCACCCGCTGCCAGGCACGAGCGTGCGCATCGTGGATGTGGCGACCGGCGAGCCGGTGCCGCTCGGCCAGAGCGGCCTGCTGCTCGTGCGCGGGCCGAACGTGATGCGCGGCTACCTCGGCAAGCCGGAAAAGACGGCGGAAGTCTTGCGCGACGGTTGGTACACGACCGGCGACGTCGCCGCGCTTGACGAGGATGGCTTCCTGCAAATCACGGATCGCCTGAGCCGCTTCAGCAAGATCGGCGGCGAAATGGTGCCGCACATCAAGATCGAGGAGCAGTTGCACGAAGTTGCGGGCGTGACGGAGCAGACCTTCGTGGTGACGAGCGTAGCCGACGAGAAGAAAGGCGAGCGCCTCGTGGTGCTGCACAAGCTGGCCGACGACCAGCTGCGCGAATGTCTGGAGAAATTCGGCGCGTGCGAGTTGCCGAATTTGTGGAAGCCGAAGGCCGACGCGTTTTTCCACGTTGAAAGTTTTCCGTTGCTCGGCACGGGCAAGCTGGATTTGCGCAAGGTGAAGGAAGTGGCGGGAGGGTTGGTAGCGCCGGAGGCCAGTATTTCGTGAAGGCAATGGCAAACAGCCCCCTCACCCTGACCCTCTCCCCCTCGGCGGAGGAGAGGGAACAGCGTTCGCAAGGGGTGGCATTCTTCGCCGGTCGTCCCACCCATTCAAAGTTCAGTATTTCTGAAGGGCTGGCGGTGCTTCCCCTTCTCCCCTTCGGAAGGGGAGAGGGCCGTGAGGGGAACGGTTTCGTGTTCGCGCCATGAACTTCCTCGCCACCATCGGCAACTCCGCTCGTTGGCTCGTCCGAAAGGCGCTACACGTTTATTACCCGCGCATCGAGATTGAAGGTCGCGAGCGATTGCCCGCCGGGGGCGCGGTGCTGTTCGTGGCGAATCATCCGAACTCGCTGATGGATCCGGCCGTGATCGGATTTACCGCGCAACGGCCCATGCATTTCTTTGCCAAGGCGCCGTTGTTCGACGTGCCGATCTTCGGCGCGCTCATGCATGCGCTCGGCATGGTGCCGGCGTATCGCGGCCAAGACGACAAGGCGTCGGTGCGCAAGAACCTGGAGACGCTCGATCTGGGCGCAAAATATCTGGCTCGCGGCGAAGCGGTCGGGATTTTTCCCGAAGGCAAGACGCATGATCGCGAGGGCGTGGAGCAGGTCCGCACCGGCGCGGCGCGCATCGCGGCTTCCGCCGTCCAGGGCGGCGCGGCGCTGACGATTGTCCCACTCGGGTT